>NZ_JBNNVU010000007.1:0-22568 GCF_050280705.1 Pseudomonas sp. NPDC089530
TGGGTACGCAAGATGCCCAAGCGCCAAGCCGAGGAAATCGCCATGCATTACCTGGAGCGCGTGCGCATTCCGGAGCAGGCGAACAAGTACCCGGGCCAGCTCTCCGGCGGTCAGCAACAGCGTGTGGCGATTGCCCGGGCGCTGTGCATGAAGCCGAAGATCATGCTGTTCGACGAGCCGACGTCGGCCCTCGACCCGGAGATGGTGAAGGAGGTGCTGGACACCATGATCGGCCTGGCCGAAGACGGCATGACCATGCTCTGCGTGACCCACGAAATGGGCTTCGCCCGCACCGTGGCCAACCGCGTGATCTTCATGGACAAGGGGGAAATCGTCGAACAGGCCGCGCCTAACGACTTCTTCGACAACCCGCAGAACGAACGGACCAAGCTGTTCCTGAGCCAGATCCTGCACTGAATAACTGAATACATATGCGGGTTCTGTTGGGTGCTTCTCGGCGAGCACCCATTGCAGATGAAACGCGAAACTCCATCAGTTGGCTGTAAGACAGCCATTCAATTAGTCGTCGGGTCATCAGTGGCCCAAAGGAACGATATGCACAATTTTAGTCATTCTGATGCTACTGCCATTTCCGAATTAGTACGTTCGGATGTCGTGAGCGAAGAGGCAGTAGCCGAACACTTTCTGGAATGTGTTGAGTCGCGAGAGCCGAGCATAAAAGCGTTCGCCTCTTTCGACCCCGACTGGGTGCGCACTCAAGCTGGCCAACTAACCAAGACCAGGGCGAAAGGTCTCCTGGCAGGTGTTCCAATAGGGATCAAAGATAACTATGACACCGTGGATCATCCCACCCGTTTTTACTCTTTTATCTACGATGACAACTGTCCATCCCGTGACGCGCATGTCGTTTCACTGCTGCGCCAGGCCGGAGCCGTCATCATGGGCAAGACCCACACCACCGAATTCGCTTACATGCATACCGGCCCTACCCGCAATCCACATGATCTTGACCGAACCCCTGGAAGTTCCAGTGCCGGATCGGCAGCGGGGATGGCGGCTGGTTTTTTCCCGGTCGCTTTGGGGACTCAGACGGCCGGATCATTGATAAAACCCGCCTCCTATTGTGGGCTTTATGCCTTCAAGCCTTCGTATGGATTGGTTTCTCTCGAAGGGGTCAAACCATTAGCGCCAAGCTTCGACACGGTGGGTTGGTATGGCCGCTCCGTGCGTGACCTGGATCTGATCGCTCAAGTCTTGATTCCCGGTTTCCCGCAGCGCACTCATGAAAGCCGTTTGCGGTCGTTCGGCTTTTGTCGTACGGCCCGTTGGGATCAGGTGGACAAGGACGTGGCCAAATCACTGGAGGCCGCGGTAGAAGAACTGCGATCGGCAGGGCATCAAGTGAGCGAGGTGCTGTTGCCCGAGGAATTTGCCGCGGTATTTGATGACCATCTGCTGATAAACGATTGCGAGGGTGCTCGATCTCTCTCCCCAGAAATGCAAATGCATCCGGAGAAACTGAGCATAGAACTGTTAGCCATGTTCGAGCGCGCTAGTCTGACAACCTGGGAGCAAGAGTCAGCGGCGAAAAGGCGTTTAGCAACGTTGGCCCCCCTTCTGGAAGAGATATTCAAGCCTTTTGACGCCGTCTTGGGTGCGAGCTGTGGCATCGTCGCCCCGTTGGGCCTTGAAGCCACCGGGCCGTCCGATTTCATCAAGTTCTGGATGGCATTCGGACTGCCTCAAATCAATATTCCTCTAGTTCGGAAAGTTGGGGCACTTCCGGTAGGACTGCAAATGATCGGAGGATTTAGAAACGACAGCACGCTGCTACAAGCTGCCGAGCAGGTTGATGCGGTGCTGAGGAGGGGCTGCTAATAGGTTGAGGCAGCAATGGCAGCCGCTTGCCATTGCTGCAGGACAAATAAGGACACAGCGATACTGCGTGATGGAAGTGGGGGCCCTGTCCAGCCAACGATGAAGGTGGCCCATGCGCTAGCAGGCCACCTTTTTTCGCTGCCTAGGCGTCCACGGACAAGGGTGGGGTACGAGGCGGGATCATGCGCTTCTTCCCCGTCGACTCGAACGCTGCAGCCAAACGCAGCAGCGTCGAATCGTCATAGGCACGACCGGCAAAGGTCAGCCCGACCGGCATGCCGATGTCCGGCATGACACCCATCGGCACGGTGACGGTGGGCACACCCAGGTGGCGGATGGTGAGGTTGCCGTTGGCGACCCAGATGCCATTGCGCCACGCGATGTCCGCCGACTGTGGATCGACGTCGGCATTCGCCGGGCCAACGTCGGCAACTGTCGGGAATAGCACGGCATCGAGCTCAAGCCGATCCATCCAGTCTTCAAGGTCGATCCGACGTGTCTGTTCAAGCCCCCGGAGTCCGCCAGCGAGCGTGGCGATCTGCTCCCAGGGTGTGATGCCACGCTCGGCCATCTGCACGTACTCGCTCATGTCGATGGCAAAGTCGCCCTGTCGACAGGGCAGAGTGCCTGGGTCGTGCGGGAAGATCTGCGGTCCGTCGACGTCGGCCAGACGGTTCAATTTCGGATCGTCGTTGGCCCGCAGGAAATCGTCGAATGCCCAGGCCGACAGATCCCACAACTCGTGGCGCAGGAACTCTTCAGACACCAGTCCGCGATTGAGCATCGTCGATGCGCCAGGACGATCGCCCTCGTAGTTGGAGACCAGGGGAAAGTCGACCTCCAGCACTTCGGCGCCCGCGGCTTCGAGTGCCTGGCGCGCCTGCTGCCAGAGCGCGATCACCGAGGCCCGGGTGTCGATGCGTTGTCCGGTCGGGCCGCCGATCCCCGGGGCCTCGCTGGTGCCCACCTCGGGGTCGGCATTGATGTACATGCGCGGAACGCCGAAGCGCTTGCCGACGAGTGCTTCACTGTTCGTCGCCAGCGACCGATAGGAGGCTGGACGCACCGAGGCGACGCTCGGGATCGGCACCCAGGGCTGCATCCGCCACAGATCGCCGCGTGTGTCGGGGTCTTCGGCCACCACCACGTCGAGCACCTCGAGGAGATCCCCCATGGTTCTGGCATACGGCACCACCACATCCATCGTCGGTACCAGCGGCCAGTTGCCTCGCACCGAAATCACCCCGCGCGACGGCGTGTAGGCACACAAGCCATTGTTCGAGGCCGGGCCGCGACCGCTCGACCAGGTTTCTTCCGCCAGGCCGAAGGCGGCGAAACTGGCGGCGGTGGCAGTGCCCGCGCCGTTCGACGAGCCCGAGGCGAAGGGCGCGGTGAGGTAGTCGGCGTTGTACGGGCTCTCGGCCCGGCCGTAGACCCCGCGCTGCATGCCACCGTTGGCCATGGGCGGCATATTGGTCTTGCCCAGGCAGATCGCCCCGGCGGCGCGCAGGCGTTCGATAGTGAAGGCGTCGCGATAAGCGATCAGGTCTTTGAAGGCTGGGCTACCAGAGGCCGCGGTGAGCCCCTTGACCAGATAACTGTCCTTGGCCGTGTAAGGGATGCCATCAAGGGGCCCCAGTGTCTGGCCCGTGGCCCGACGGGCATCGGAGGCTTGCGCTTCCTTGAGCGCCCCGGGATTGCGCACCACCACTGCGTTCAGGGCGGTGGGGGTGTCGGGGCCGTCGTAGGCGTCGATCCTGGCGAGATAGGCCTGGACCAGTTCAACGGCCGTGGTCTGGCCGGATTCGAGCGCAGCGCGCAGTTGGGCAATGGAAACCTCGGTGACCTCGATCATGCTGCTGCCACCGTGTGCTGATGGTTGAAGCGGTGAATGTTTCCATCCCGCTGGATCTCGGGTTTAAGGGCATCACTTGACTGAAAATGGGCTTTCATAGCGGTTCTCGTTGCACTGGATTACGCGACAGGTTCGGGACTTGCAGTCGGTGGGGGAGGTGGAATCGAGGCAAAGGTTCGTACGCAGTGGTCGGCTTCCGGCCAGATAGCGACGGTCTTTACCGGACCGTCGCCGAACTTGTCCAAACCGCTGGCGGGGCGCCCCGGGGGGCTTAGCCACTGTGGCTTCGGCAGCCGCCGTAGAGTCCGTCCCAGCCATCCACCTGGTCAGGCTCAGACACCTGACTTGATCCTCGACCAGGCCCGGGTTCGTACCCGCTCCGCCTCACGGGGCAGCGGTTTCAGGCTGTAGAGCGTTTTCATGGTCGCTTCGGTCGGGTACAGGTTCGGGTTGTTGCGGATGACCGGGTCAACCAGCTCGGTGGCGTCCTTGTTCGGGTTCGGGTAGCCGACAAAGTCGCTGATTGGCGCGATGACTTTCGGTTCCAGCAAGTAGTTGATGAAGGCGTAGGCGTCTTCCGGATTTTTCGCCGATTTCGGGATCGAGAGCATGTCGAACCAGACGGGTGCGCCTTCCTTCGGCAGACGCATGTCGACCACCACGCCATTCTTGGCATCCTTGGCGCGGTTGTTGGCCTGGAAGAAGCTACCGGAGTAACCGACGGCGACACAGATATCGCCGTTGGCGATGTCGGCCATGTACTTGGACGAGTGGAAGTAGGTGATGTACGGACGGACCTTCATCAACAGTTCTTCAGCCTTGGCGTAGTCCGCCGGGTTGGCGCTGTTGGGGTCCAGGCCGAGGTAGTGCAGGGCCAACGGCAGAATCTCCGTCGGCGAGTCGAGCAGGGCGACGCCGCACTGCTTGAGCTTGCTGATGTTCTCTTCCTTGAAAATCAGGTCCCAACTGTCCACCGGAGCGCTGTCGCCCAATACCGCCTTGACCTTGGCCGGGTTGAAACCGATCAGGACGGTGCCGTGCATGTAAGGCACACCGAATTTATTGCCCGGGTCGTTGTCTTCGACCAGCTTCATCAGTGCGGGATCGAGGTGTTTCCAGTTTGGCAGCTTGCTGCGGTCCAGAGGCTGGAACACCCCCGCCGAGATCTCCTTGGCGAAGAACATGTCGCCCGGGTTCACCACGTCATAACCGGAGTTGCCGGTGAGCAGCTTGGCTTCCAGGGTTTCGTTGGAGTCGTAGACGTCGTAGACCAGTCGGGTCTGCGGGTTCTGGGCCTTGAAGTCTTCCAGGGCCTTGGGGGTGATGTAGTCGAACCAGTTGTAGACCCGCAAAGTGCGATCTTCGGCATAGGCGAGAGAGCTGAGCAGGCCGAGTCCGCAAAGGACTTTGCCAAGCACGCGAAGGGGACTGTTCTTATTCAATTTTTATCCAACCTTTGTAGGAACTATGTTTAAACGCCAACTTCTTTCGGGGCTGACAGCAAGGGCCCTTGAACTTCTGTCAGCCAATGGGCAATCCAGTGGACTGCTCGCTCAACGCCTCAATAACGGCCAGGCCCATGTTCAGTAGGGTAGGAGGAAGGCCAGGAGGGAGGAATGCCTCTATCGGGGTAGCTGAGCTCTTTGGCTTGGCAGACCTTGCGCTTTGAAATACGCGGGTAGCATCTGGGGCAGCGAAGAGCCGCTCGATGCGGTATCGCATCGAGCGGAGGTACGTCGTCTCTTGAGTTTTCTACTGCCTGGAATGCAGTGTCCCGATATGAACGTGCGAGGTCACAACGTCCTGGTCGACGTCCTTGGCGACCGGGGCGGTTTATTGCGAAATGGCCAGACTGCCCTTGGCGGTGCTTTTCGCCTGGGGGGAGTCAATGAAGAGGTAGAGCTCATTCACCCTCTGGCGCTCAGCGGCATTGGCGGGGAAGAGCAGGGCGATCGTTACGTACACCGCGACGTTCACCACTAAAGCAACCACGCCCGAGGTCAGACCCTCCAGTTGCGGCAGGGAGGTCGGAAAGTACCACTGTAGAACCGCGGCACACACGAACCCGCTGATCATCGAGCAGACCGCGGCTGCAGCCGTTCCACGTTTCCAGAAGATCCCGAGGAAAATGGTTGGAGCCAGTTGGACTATGCCCTGGTATGAGGTCATTGCCAGCGTGATCAGGTGGCTGGATTGAGTGGTCGATACCGCGAAGACGGCTGCAAGGATGGTCAGCATCGCTACGGTCAATTGTCCAATGCGTCGGTTCTCGATCCGACGTTCTTGCAGTACCCCAACGATGTCATTCGCTGTCTGTGCGCCGAGTGCTTGCAGATTGGCGCCGACGTTACCCATGGTTGCCGCTACCACGCAGATGCCGGCCAGCGTCACCACGAACACCCCACCGACTTCAGCGGCGATGAACCATACGGCGTCCGGAGACTCTTGAACCCCGGGAAGCGTCGAGGCGCTCAAGGCCAACAGAGTGATCGAGGTGCCGAATACAAGCAGAATGGGTGCGACCTGAATTGCCGACTTCTGGATGGTCCTGGTGCTACGGGAAGCGAAGAGCCTGACGAAGATGTCCGGCCAGCACCATCCTCCCAAAGCGCCAGTGACGATCAAGGAGAACAGGTACAGGGGCCCCAGCTCGCTACCAGGGCCTGGAATGGTGAACAGGCGGGAGCTGGATGGCCCGAATCCATGGCCATTGGTGATCAGCCAGACCAGCAGACCCAACGCGATAAGGGTCCCGATCAGGTAGGCCGCGATGCCCTGGATCATGTCGCTGACGATGACGCCCCGGGCGCCGAAGCGGATGGTCCAGATTTGACGAGCGACAATCAGGCCGATACCGATGAAGACAGCAGTAGTCGCGCTTACAGCACCGAACGATAAGTGCGTGAAAACAAGTGTCAGCGATTGCATGCCCAGCACGATCCACGGGAAGGACGCGATGATGCCGATCGCTGCAGCGACCACCCGCACGGTCTTTGAGTGGTAGCGCAGGCCGAGAAGGTCGGCCTGCGTGCGAAGGTCGAACGCTTTGCCCCACATGTGCACGGGTTTGGCCAGGAGGAACATGAGCACTACCGCGAGAAGCGAGTAGGGGACGTAGTAGAATCCGATGATTCCCGAGGACGCCGCGAAACCCGCGAAAGAGATGAAAATCGTCCCCGGAAGCCAGGTGTTCACAAACGCCATGGTCGAGTAGAAAGTACCGAAGGAACGTCCACCGGTTGCGTACTCGCTGAAACTGCCCGACCCATCGGTTTTGTGGCTCTTTTCCAGAGCAAAAATAATGATCAGGAAGAAAATCAACACCCCGCCGTAGCCAATGAGCATCTGCATTTTATTCATCCTCCTGTTTGGAGCATGCCCAGATCAGTGGAAGAGACAGTGCCACCAACCCGCTTGATCCCAGGAAGTAAGTAAGGGCTTGCGTGGGTGATCCGTTGCCGAAATGCCAATGCAACGGCGCGGCTAGCAGCAGAAGAAAGTCCGCTAGCACGATGAGTTTTATCAAGAGTGGTTGTGATGTGTGTGCATCACGCTCGGCAACAAGTTGCGACATGGCAAGACCTTAGGCTTGTTATTTGAATGGACTGAAATGTGTCGATTACATAGTTTGCGAGTGTCAGCTACTGCGTGCTGCTTCGGCAGGGCATTGCAGTAGCTTGCTTATCTGCATGAGATGTTCGCGCTGGTAGCTCTGTGTCTCCTGGCCGAAAAGCCCCTTCATGTCATCGAGGTTGGGGTCTGCAATACCGGTCTTGATGCCACTCAAGGTCTCGATAACGGCAAGCCCCATGTAGGGAACAGTGTTCTGTTCATAGCCACCCTCGTGGCACATCACCAACTTTCCTTGGCATGAGATATCCGCGACCTCCATCACTCTCTGGGTCAGGTCTCGGAAGCTGTCGCTATGGAGCAACATTCGCCCCAAGGGGTCGTAAGCCCCGGCATCGAAGCCGCAGGAGACGATGATCAGCTGTGGGTCGAATGCCCTGAGCGCCGGCACGATGAGGGTGTCCATCGCTCCCAGATAAGCGCCGTGACCGGAACCTGGAAGCATGGGGATATTCAGGTTGTAGCCAGCGCCTGCGCCACGGCCGCGCTCTTCGGCCCCCCCACTGTCACTGGGGTAATTTCCCTTTTGGTGAATGGAGATCGTCAGTACCTTGGACGATTCCCAGAAGATGTCTTGCGCGCCATTACCGTGGTGGACATCCCAATCCACGATGGCGACGCGTTCCAGGCCATGTTTTTCGATGGCATGTTTAGCGGCAAGAGATCCGTTGGCGAAAAGGCAGAAGCCCATCGCTGCATCGGCAACAGCATGGTGCCCTGGTGGGCGAACCAGGGCGTAGGCGTTTTTCACATCCCCACGCATCACTGCATCCACGGCCTCAATGACGCCGCCTGCGGACAGCGCTGCGATGTCATAGCTACCTGCGCCAAAGGGCGTGTTGGCGCTGAAGGCTCCACCCCCGGCCTTTGACATGGCCTCAAGTTCATCCAGGTAGGCCGCCGAATGAACCATTTCGAGTTCTTCTCGGCGTAACGCTCGGGGGCGAATGTGCAACAAGTCGTCGGTGATGCCGCTGACATCCAGAAGATTCTTGAAGCGGCGTTTCGTTTCAGCCTCTTCGAATGGAGTACCAGGCTGGATCGTCAGCCCTGGTTTGTAGATTCCGGCATGACACCCCGTCGAATGCCACATGAATAGCTCGTGCCAAACGAACCCAGTACCCATTGTCTACCTCGTCATCAAATCTGTTATTAGAGTGGCGATTGATTTGCCTCATCAGCTTATGCCCTGGGAGTAGGGGGGAACATGCCGCTATAGGGGTAGGTGGGTGATTGTGATTGGGGGGAGCATGGCAGCCGATCAGTAGGTCGCCCTGCCAAGGGCGGTAGCGCATTACACGCTTTGCTTGGGTTTGCGCCTCACGAACTTGAAATCGATGAGGCGCATGAGTGATCAGAAGAGGTAGGTGGCGTAGACCTGGAGGGCAGAGAAATCCTTATCTCCAAACACTTCCTTGGCTGCCGTCTTCGGCTTTACCTGGTTGACCGATAGAGTGATGTAGGCGTTTTTTGTAAGGGTGAGGTCAGCGAAAATAGCGGCTTCATCTGCAAACTCTTTGCTGCTTACAGCCGTGCCGTAATAATTGCTTTTGTCCAGGTCGAAGTCGTAATACGCGGCACCCAGGGTCACCGCGGGCGTTACAGGGAATGCGGCCTTCCACATTCCAACCACTTCGTTGCTGTTGTTTAGCAAGTAGTTGCCAGTGATGTCACCGATTACCCAAGCGCCGCGCTCCATGTAGCCTTTGGCCAGAGGATCCCAGCTTTCCCGCTTTCCGTCGGTAGGGTCGTCATCCCCGGAAAACTTCGCATAGCGGTAAGTGATCTGTGGTGTCGCGGGCAAAGCAGAGAAGGTGTATGCAGCCTGGGCATACCAGGCGTTCCCTTTGAACTCGACGCCTTCGCCGCTCCCGCGTTGGACTGCGTATTCAGCGTCGAGCGTCAGATCATCAATGCCTGGCACCTTCATTGACAGCAGTCTGAAGTCGTAGACGTTCATGCCGTTCTTCGGCGCTGTGCGCTGGAAATTTGCGTCGGTATCGCTCACATGGATGTACGCCGCACCCACCTTGCCGTAGGGGGCCTTGTAATCCATGTTGATGCCCGACAGCTTTTGATGCCCCATGTGCTTATCGGTCGTAACGGTAAAGGCTTCTCCTGAGAAAGCTGATTTGCCCGCATAACGAAGGATGATCGTGTCTTCAAACGCTCGGCGCGGATCTCCCCAGTACATTCCTTCGTCGAGCATCCCCAGATGCCCATCCGCGACGATGAAACCGTTGCCGATCACGTAGCCTTGGCGGCCTGCGCTTATGCTCAGATCTTTGTACTGGGCACCTAGATAAAGATCTTCCCAGCTGGTCTTGCCATCTCCCCCCCGTGTGTATCCGCCGGCATCGCCGTCGCCGCTGGTATGGGTTGTGATAAATGACATGCCCGAGAAAAATTTCACGGAGTCATTCAGGGCGTATTCAAGTTCCAGTTTCGGTTTCAGGAATGTTTCGAACCAGTCTGCACGATCTCCGTGATTCTCTCCGTTACGGAAATCAATCTGGCCAAGACCGAAGTTGACTCCTTTTGTCGAAAGTGCCGCTCCGCCGACCAGCAGGCTGGCGCTGCCATTCAGGTCGCCGTAAGTAAAGTTGTATTCGGCTTTCGCCACTGGAAGTTGTGTTGCCGCTATAGCGGTAAGCATGACGCCACTCATGTTTTTGAAAAAACCTGGCCACAGTCTGCTGCTGTTCCCCATAACACTCTCCGAACTTTTGTTGGACGGGTAGCAATACCCTTTTTATGAGAAGTGCGAGGCGACCGTTAATCCCCATGTTTTAAGCCCTAGCATCTGCGAATAGCAGTTTCCTCCTTGGCGGTCGCACTAAATTACCTTACTGGAGAGATCTGGTACGAGGACATACCCCTATCGGGGCACTTTGCTGGAAAGGCATCAGTGTGCGTCGGGCATTCGGGAAACCTGCAACGACTGCATTCAAGCAAGTTGATTGAAGACGGTTATTTAAACTAACCGCGGCCTCTACATAGGAGCGATCTACAGCGCTTGATGCCTCATGACTTCTATCGAGTCGGCGATGGCGCCTGCCCATAAGCAGACGGTGTGAGGGGTAAGTTCAAGGGCAAGGATGGCCTCTACCATCTACCAGGACAGATCAAGGACGAAGTGGCTTTGTACGATGAGGCACAGAACATCCTACTGGCTGGTGATCAAGCGCTATCGGCACCAGAAATCGGGTCGTCAGCGCTTGCTCCATCAAGCAACGTGTCTGGAGTTTCCCATGTAAGGGGAGGGAAGTACGGTCGCGGCAAACAGGCTGCACAATTGCAGTTCGGTATTGACGCCCAGCTTGGCATAAATGTTTCTACGATGGACCTTGACGGTCTGTGCACTGATCTCCAGCAAACGAGCAATTTCTTTGGTGCACTTGCCTTGTAGCATCCATCGAGTGATTTCCCGCTCCCGCACGGTCAGCAGCTCCTCACCGAACCTGGCCAGGCGTGTTTCGATAGAATGCGGCACAAGGTCTTGCTTCGCCGATCGCTGCTTCCAGAAGTTTTTCAGCAAACACTCGATCAGCGGATAGACGCTGCTCAATGTTGCCAGTTCGTCTTCATGGGCAACGCCGCTACGTCGGCCAATCGATAGCACCAGTGATTGGCGGGGCGCCACCGGCAACAAGATATCTATCTCGTCATGGAGGTGTAGATCCTCATAGTAAGTTCGATAGTACGCAGAGTTTTTCAGCGGACAAGTACTTGCATTGATCTGAATCACGCTACCCGTGCCATCGTATCGAAGCTTATCCAGCAGTGGATCGTCTTTGTAGGCCGATGCGAAGTAAACTTCGAAGTACTGATACTGCCGATGCGCCGGGATGTCATGAGAAATGATTATCGGCAAATCGCTGCCATGGTCGTACGCCTTGAGGATGAAAGTATCGTGTTCGATAAATTGTTTCATCGCATCGGAAAGCAATCCCGGAAGGCCACTCTCCAATTGTCTTTCAAACAAACTTGCAAGGACCATGTTCCAGTTCACAACTTCCTGGAGCGACAATATCTGATTGAGTGCCATGTTCGATACCGCTAGTTCGAGAACGATTGCAGGGCGAAATCAAGCAAAAAATGCGCCAGCGTTGCTCGCCATCAGGGCCCTTGCTCACTCTGGTGCCCAGCGAATCTGCCTGAATCGATTCAGGGTGTGTTGAAGATAGTGGGAATGACGGTCCTGAATGTTACTTCACGTAGCGCAGCTCTTTCCAAACAATCGGAGAGTGTCCCGATTTTTCACGCCGGCCAGACTATCGTGAGCGGTCAATAGAAGGATGGGTTAACGACCTACCCCGATAGTTGTATGTACAGCCACCGATCTACATCGCTTTACTTGAATCAAATAATCCCGGTGTAAGAACGCCCCGCTCGAAAGCGTTCTTACGGCTATTCAAGCTAGCCCTTGGGAAATTTCCTACAAGTTGCAGAGACAAATCCTTCACTTCCAATGCAATGGAATTGCCAGAATTTTCACCTCAAGTCATTGGCAGAGTAACTGGCGAGATGTATTCCCCTAGCGTCCTGGTTCTAGAAGATCAATCGTTTCAGCGTGGCGCGCTGGTGAAGGCTCTCCAGCATTTGGGCATCAACGACATTCTGCAGGCGGATGACAGTGAGCGGGCTATGGCTCAGATCAGTCGGGAGGGGGGCGTTGACATTGTGCTCTGCGACCTGGGCCATAGCGCCGTCAACCGCCTGGAGTTCCTCGCCCGGGTGGGGGAGAACGGCATGGTTCGTGCGGTTGCCCTGTGCAGCGAGTTGAGGCCGGAATTGCGCCGTGCAGTCCAGCAGATGACCTGCCTTTCGGGGTTGCAGATGCTGGGCGTCCTGAACAAGCCCACGCAGTTGTATGCGTTGCAGGAAATTCTGAATCGCTACTCTCGCCGGCGGCTGGTAGCGGAGATCGAACCGTCGCCGCACTACCGGTTGCCGAGCGAAGAGGACGTGCGGCGGGGCCTGGCCCTGGGGGAATTCAAGGCCTGGTTTCAACCCAAGTTCAATATGAAAACGGCTGCGGTGGCCGGGGCAGAGGCGCTGGTGCGTTGGGAGCACCCGGTCAGGGGCCTGTTGTTGCCCAAGGACTTTCTGGCCGCGGTGCTGGCCTATGACCTGATCGATGAAATGCTCAAACAACTGCTGGAGCAAGGGATGGGCCTGTTGAATGCCTTGCGCCGATGCGGTCTGGGCCTGGAACTGGCGTTCAATCTTCACGCCTCGCAACTGGCCCGCAACGATCTGACCGAGCACGTTGAACACCTGTTGAAGTGTCACGACTTCCCTGGGTCGACGTTGTTGTTCGAAGTGGCCGAGAACGGCTTGCTCGATATCCCCCGAACGACCCGAGAAAACCTGCTGCGCCTGCGCATGATGGGCTGCAACCTGTCGATCGATGATTTCGGCATGGGCTTTTCGTCGTTGACGTTGCTCTGCCAACTGCCGTTCAACCAGCTCAAGCTCGACGGTCAACTGGTCCGATCCATCGAGGACCCGCGCACCCAGGCGATGGTCACCAGCACCGTGGCGTTGGCCCGCGCGCTGAACATGAGCCTGGTGATCGAAGGTGTCGCCAGCCAGGTTATCCGCGACGGCTTGCTGAAGATGGGGTGTTCGTTCGGCCAGGGTTTTCACCTGGCACGCCCGATGGAGGCCCAACGGTTCCTGCAGTGGTTGCAGGAACCGGATTCACCCACTTGAAGCGTCAGTCTCGGTTCCTGAAACAGATCGATATAACTGCCCGACTATTTGAGTGATGCGGGCAGCATAAGCCGGTGATTTGTTCCATACTTTTTTAATGCATGGCTCATTCCATCACTGGTATTCCTGTGCGTAGTGCGGTGAGGTTCAAATGCATAAAGCTGTGATTGTCGACGATCATCCGTTCATTCGAGCGGCGGTAAAGGTATTGCTGGAGCGTGAGCAATTCGAAGTCGTTGCCGAGGCCGACAATGGTGCCGAAGCCGTGCAGATGGCTCGCCAGCATGAGCCGGAACTGATCCTGCTGGATATCGCCATGCCCAGCCTGGATGGGCTGGAAGTCATCAACCGGCTCAGCGCGCTGAAACTGTCGAGCAAGATCCTGGTGTTGACCTCTCAGTCCGCGGCGTTTTATGCCATGCGCTGCATGAAGGCGGGCGCTGCCGGTTATGTCTCGAAAACCGATGAATTGAGCGAGCTGAGCAAAGCGATCAAGGCGCTGATGGCCGGCTATACCTTTTTTCCCAACCTTGCAGGAAACTCTGTACGCAGAAGCGATATCGACTCCACCGAACTGGAGATGATTCGCGGACTCTCGGATCGGGAGCTGATCATTTTGCAGCAACTTGCCCGAGGCCTGAGTAACAAGGAAATCGGTGATGCCATGTTATTGAGCAACAAGACCGTCAGCACCTATAAAACCCGCCTCATTGAAAAGCTCAATGTGAAGTCGGTGGTGTACCTGGCCGACTTTGCCAAGCGCAATAATCTGATCTGAATGAACACTCTTCTACGTTGCTTCGGGCTGGCCGCCTGTCTGCTCGGCCCGTTGGGGAGTGTTGCGCCGGCGCAGGGCGCGGTGCAAACCCTGAACCTCTTCGGTCGCTCGAATGGCGAAACCCCTGCGGTCGTTCTGGAAGAGGCGGACTGGCGCTGGTTGCGCAACAAAGGTTCGCTGCGACTGGGGGTGTCGGCACCGGAATATGCGCCCTTCGACATCGTCACCGGTGGCCAGGATTATGAGGGCATCACGGCCGATTATGCCGCGCTGCTGGCCGCGATGTTGCACATCAGGATCGAGGTGCTGCGTTTCGATTCCCGGGCCGAGGCGCTGCGGGCACTCAGGAGCGGTGAGCTGGATCTGGTGGGGAGTGCAAACAGTTTCGATGGGGCCGATCCCGAGTTGACGCTCACCAGTGCCTACGTGCAGGCCCCATCGGTGTTGGTAACGCGCAGCGGCGCCGGCCAGGTGTTGGCGCCAGACCTGGGCGTCAGCCGCTTGGCCATACTCGATAATTTCCAGCCGACGGACGTGATCGGTGCGGTCTACCCCAAGGCCGATCTGCGACTTTACCCCTCGATCCAGGGCGCGATCGGCGCCGTGGCATTCAATCAGGTCGATGCTTACCTGGGCGATGCCGTCAGTACCCATTATCTGGTCAGTAAGTACTTCCTCAACGACGTCCATCTGACGACCTTGCCGAGTGCGTACAGCACGCATTTTTCGTTCGCCCTGCATCAGCGCAACCCTCAGCTCCTGCACATCGTCAATGCCGCCCTGGAGGTCATCCCGATCACCGAGCGCATGACGATCCTGCGCCGTTGGGGGGCAGGAGACCTGAATATCGAGCACCTTGATCCACTCCAGTTCACCGCGGCCGAGCAACGCTGGATGCAAAAACACCCGCGCCTGACCGTGGCCGTCAACGACAGCCTCGCGCCCATCTCTTTTTTCGACGGGAAGGGTGAGTTCCGGGGGATCAGCGCCGAGGTCCTGGCCAAGGTCAGCCAGCGCACCGGTTTGAAATTCGATGTACTGCGCCGCAACTCGATGGACAAACTGATCGAGCAGATCCGGGGCGGTAATGCGGACCTGATTGCGGCCTTCACCCCCAGTACTGTTCGTGAAGACCAACTGCGGTTCACCCGGTCCTATTTGACGAGTCCGTTTGTCCTGATAACGCAGGACAAGGCCGGTCTTCCGACGACGCTGGAGGACATGTCCGGCAAACGACTGGCGCTCAGGCGTGGCAACGCACTGCATGATTTCATCAGCGAAACATTCCCGGACATTCGGTTGATCGAGACCACGACGTCGATCGAGGCCATGGAGCTGGTGGACAAAGGCGAGGCGGACGGTTCCATCAATTCGCTGATCAACGGGCGTTACCTGATTCTGCGCCAGTACCGCGACCGTTTGCGGGTGGCCAATGTGGTCGGCCCACTGTTGGTCCAGACGGGTTTCGCCACCGACCGCGGGGCGCTGGAGCTGTACTCGATTCTGGACAAGGCCCTGCAAAGCATTCCTCCAGAGGAGCTGGATGAGCTGGCGAGCCGTTGGCGCCACGACGTGGTGATCGATCACGACAGCTGGCTGCAACATCGCGAGTCGGTCATCCAGGGATTTCTCATCTTCACGTTGTTGCTGGTGCTGGCGCTGGTGTGGATCGCTCATCTGCGCAAACTGGTGTCCATTCGGGAAAAGGCCGAACTGGCACTCAACGATCAGATGGAGTTCATGAGGGCCCTGATCGATGGAACGCCTCATCCGATTTACGTGCGCGACCGTGAAGGGCGCCTGATCAGTTGCAACTGTGCCTACCTCGACGCGTTGGGCCTCCCGCGCGAGGCCGTGATGGGCCAGCGAATTACCGAGAGCACAGTGGTCGGTCATTCCGATGCCCAGACGTTCCAGGCCGAATACATCAAGGTCATGGAGAGCGGTACGCGCTGGATCCAGGATCGCACCTACACCCACAGTGACGGTGTGGTCCACACGGTGTACCACTGGATGTTGCCGTATCACACCAGTGATGGCGTGGTGGTCGGCATCATTGCCGGCTGGATCAACATCAGCGATCGTCAGCGCCTGATGGATCAATTGCAGAGTGCCAAGAAAAGTGCCGACGACGCCAACCGGGCGAAAACCACCTTTCTCGCGACCATGAGCCATGAAATCCGCACGCCGATGAATGCCGTGATCGGCATGCTCGAACTGGCGATGAAGAAAGCCGATCAAGGCATCATGGACCGGTTCGCGATCGAGGTGGCCTCGGGTGCGGCCCGGGGATTGCTCGACCTGATCGGCGAGATTCTCGATATCGCCCGCATTGAATCCGGGCGCCTGTCCCTGACGCCCGAACGGGCCAACCTGCGTGAACTGGTCGAGTCGGTGGTACGCATGTTCGAAGGGGTGGCACGGCAAAAGGGCCTGCGGCTGTTGCTGGACTTCGACCTCAAGGCCAGTCGCGATGTGTTGATCGATCCCCTGCGCTTCAAGCAGATCCTGTCCAATCTGTTGAGCAACGCGATCAAGTTCACCGACGAAGGCGAAGTGCGTTTGAGCGTTCAGGCGGTACTGAGCGCGTGCGGTGAGCGCCTGGCGATTCATGTCCAGGTGAAGGATTCCGGTATCGGTATTTCCGCCGAGGATCAGGAGCTGTTGTTCAACCCTTTTGGTCAGGCCCGCAACAATCCCCAGTCGGCGCGAGGTGGTTCGGGCCTGGGCCTGGTCATCAGCCGTACCCTGTGTGAAATGATGCAGGGGCAATTGCACCTGACCAGTGTGCCGGGCAAAGGCACGCAGATCGATATCCGCCTGGATCTGCTGATCCTGCAACCGCTACCCGCTGCGGAGTTGCCGGCAGACGCCCTCACGGATCAGGCCTGCGTGCTGAACATTCTGGTGATCGACGATTACCCGGCAAACCGTTTGCTGCTCTCGCAACAACTGTCCTACCTCGGTCACACTGTCAGCGATGCCGAGGACGGTGCCCATGGCCTGCGGGCCTGGCGTAATGACCACTTCGACGTGGTGATCACTGACTGCAACATGCCGGTCATGAACGGTTATGAATTGACCCGGGCCATCCGCGATGAAGAAAAGTCCTCGGGGGCTGAGCCTTGCTTGATCCTTGGTCTAACCGCCAATGCCCAGCCAGAGGAAAAAGACCGCTGTGTGGCGGAGGGGATGGACGATTGCCTGTTCAAACCCATCAGCCTGGGCGACCTGAGTGCCCGACTCGCCTCGGTGCGGTCCGGGGCGGAGTCATCTGCGCAAGCCGTCGTGAGCCCTGTTGTCGAGGGCGACATCAATCTGAGTAGCCTGCAGCAACTGACCCGTGGCGATCACAACGCGATCAGGAAATTGCTGGGGGATCTGGCCAGCAGCAACGAAGAGGACATGTTGCGGCTCATCAAGTTGTTCGGCGAACACGACTTGTCGGGACTTTCCGATCTGGCCCACCGGGTCAAGGGTGGGGCGCGGATCATCAAGGCGAGCAGCCTGATCCAGTGTTGCGAGCAGTTGGAAGCCGTCTGCATGGAAGCTGACGCTGCCGCCCTGACAGAAGCGGTGGATGCGTTGCAGCAAGCGATGGAGCAATTGGCGTATACGCTGGAGCAGCGTATCGGTGAGCCGGCACTGTAGATCTTTTTATCAACCAGGCCGTTATCGATGCCGGATAGGGGAGGGCCGGCCTGTTTGCGGGGGCACCTGATATTGAGTCAGGTGCTACGCACGGCTGAAAATGATGTTGTTTTCCTTGGCGATCAATTGCGCTCGTTCCACTTTCAATTTCAGGGCGTTCGCCGCCGCCCGCAGGGAGTGTCCGGATTCAGCCAGTTCCCGCAGGGCGGGGGCGAGTTTCGCGCGTTCGGCCCGCTGCACTTTTTGATGTCCAGTGACAGGCGCGTCGGAAAAGAGAGCTCTGTGGCCTGACGGGATGTTCTGGATCGTTTTCCCGGCGGCAAGAAACTCCGCTTTGGATTTTTCCAGGTCAGAAATAATGGCTGCGCGTGGGTCGGACATGGGTTCGCCAATCACTGCAAATCTCCTATCGGTTTTATGCCCTGCTTTTGGAGAGATAAAAAGACTCGAGTGTCTCGCCAAAATAAATGTCGGAAAAACAAGTTCAGAACGTCATGAACGGCGTCAAGCTTCTGGTTTGCGTTCCCTTAACTGGTTAAGTTGTTTTGATAACTGTTCGATCTGTAGCGTCAGATTCTGGCAGGTGGCGCTACCCCTTTCGCAATCTTCGCCGTGCCACGATTTGCTGTGCGCGATCAGCAATTCAAGATTCTTTTTGTGTCGTCTAAGCAGGATTCGTAGTTGTCTTCGATCTTTAGTCATGTCCGACCCGGTCTGGAGAAGTTGGCCGATATCCACAGTCAATTGCTGCGCAAACGTTAATGAAGGTCGCAATGCACTGTCTGTAGGAAATTTCGCAAAGATCCATCGCTCCGGCGGTGATAAGCGGCAGCCACAACGCCCCTGATTTCCGCTCGGAAATTTCCTACATTCACAAGGAAGTTTCCTAGAGATACCGGCCGATCACGTCCGGACAATGGGCTCATTCCCTTCAGAGTGAGTTGCCTCCATGCCCATGCTCCCGCTACGCATTCTGGTTCTTGGCGACATGGCCTCCCATGCTTTGAGGGTGGCCAACGTGCTACGGCAATCCGGCTGCCAGGAGGTCTTCGTGGCCGCGGATGACGGGCAGGCACTCGCGAGTCTCGAACAGATCGGCCCGGTGGATGTAACGCTTTGCGTCATGCGCAAGGAGGGCGGGGGCACCCAGGGCCTTTTGCAGGCCCTGGGCCGGTCCGGTTTGGCGGGGTCGATCATCAGCAGTGCGCTGTCGGCCGATGCGCGCAGTGGGCTGGGGCAACTGATTTCGCTGTTGGGCATGGCGCTGCAGGGCGATGTCAGCAAGCCTTTGCAACCCGGGGCATTGCAGCTATTGCTGGCCAAGCACCTGAACGAGCCCATCAACGAATCGGGCGTGCTGCCTGTCGTACCGGCCACCGAAGAAGAGGTGCGTCGGGCACTCGCCGGCCATCAGTTGCACACGTACTTTCAGCCCAAGTTCAATCTGCAGACCGGTGAGGTGGGCAGCATCGAAGCGCTGGCGCGTTGGCACCATCCCTTCAAGGGTGTCTTGCCGCCCTCGGTGTTCATGCCGGTTATCGAGCGCTGCGGATTGATGGATGAGTTGCTGTTCCTTCAACTGGAACAAGGTCTGCGGCTCCAGCGCCAGGCGCTCAATCAGGGATTTGCCCTGAACGTCGCGTTCAACCTGCATGCAGGGCAACTGGTCAACCCGGAACTCTCGGGCCGGATCCAGACCCTGTTGGCGGCGCATGATCTGCCCGGTTCCGGACTGACCTTCGAGCTGACCGAAACGGGATTGCTCGAGGCCCCGGCGATCAGCCTGGAAAGCCTGGTGCGCCTGCGAATGATGGGCTGCAGTCTGTCAATCGATGATTTCGGCGCGGGCTTTTCTTCATTGCAGCGGTTGTGTCAGTTGCCGTTCAACGAAATCAAACTCGACGGCGAATTTGTGCGCGGCCTCAAGCACGAGCCGCGTCGCCGCGCCGTGATCAGTAGCACTCTGGCCTTGGGCGAAGCGCTGGGCATGTCGGTGGTGGTGGAAGGGATCGAAACCGAAGAACAACGCAAAGTGCTGCTGGAACTGGGTTGCAAACAAGGGCAGGGCTACTTGTGCGCACGGCCGATGTCGGCGGCCAGTTTGTTGAATTGGCTGGACCTTCAACGAGGGGTTGCCGCCAGTTATTGAACGAGCCTCTCAAGTGCGCAGCTTATGGGTTGTCAGTCATGCATGAACTTATTTCGAAGTCGCATAACGCCAAAGACATTTATTCCATGTTCTTTGGCGTTTTTGCGTGGGTGTCTTGGTGCATTTGCTGAAGTTTGTTAGCTAGGAAATTTCCTACAAGCAGAAGGAAATTTCCTAACTGAATCCGCAGGGCAAGTCGAGAAAATACGCTCACTTGGTTCCATTGTGATGCCTGTTCGCTACGTCAAGAAAGTTCGATTTTCGTCGCTTCCGGACGTGAGTCGATATTTGCCGGCAAGGTGTTGTATCCGCAATCGAATTAAACGCGGAAGTTATCACGCCATGGATGACGCGGGTTTCGGAGGTTGGCTTGCGCCAAATTGAAAATGAACAAAGTTTACTCTGTGGTTTGGAACTCTTCGATCGGTTGCTGGACGGTGGCGTCTGAGTTGGTTTCGGCCAAAGGAAAGAGATCGGGGGCCAGTTGCGCTCTTGGCGTGGGCATTTCGTCGGGGGATTCAGCCTGTTGGTCTTCCCTCGGGGGTGGATTTTTGCTGAAAAGTTTAGTGGCGGCGTTAGTCTTGGTGCTGCCGTTAACGGGACATGCCTCATACTCACCTCCAAGTAACGGAGCAGGCTGCGGCAGCGGTGCCGTTAACTATACGGGTGTAGACGGTTCCACCCAATCTCGAACTTTTGGGGATGCGATCGTAAATACTTCGATGCTTCTCGGCTGTGACAGCAATGCAACTGGCTTAGTCGGCGCAACCTTGATCGGCACAGGTTTGGTCGCGAAGGGAAATTACGCCACCGCGGTTGGCTATCTGAGTATGGCAGGAATACAGGCTACCGCTCTGGGCGCGCAAGCCACCGCAGCCAACTACAGCATCGCCATTGGCACGTTGAGTAAGACTTCCGCAGGTGGAGCTATTGCAATCGGCGGGTACCCTGCTGCAGGTGTTACGAACGCTGTGGGCGCGCAAGCGGCTGCGACGAATGCAATTGCAGTCGGCAGCGGGTCATCTGTCGTCTCGGCGGCTACTTCAGGCATCGCCGTTGGCAATGGCGCCACAGTCAATGGCGCTTTCGGTATTGCACAGGGTGACGGGATTATCAGTGGCGCGACCGGCCAGAACGTTGCGATCGGTTCGTCCAGTACCACTGCTAATTCCAGCACGGCTGGCGGCGGTGCAGTGGCAATCGGACGCGCACAGAAAGCCACTGGCAACGGTGCGGTTGCGATCGGTGATCCGAACGTATCGAACGGTACCGGCGCGGTGACGATGGGTGCGGATAATATGGCGGCAGGCGATCTGGCCGGCACGATCGCTGCCGATGGCGCCGTTGCCATCGGCAACCGTAATAGCGCGATCGGTCAAGGTTCGGTGGCGCTGGGAAATGCCAGCAAGGCGGTTGCAGCAGGCGCCGTGGCGCTGGGCGATGCCGCAGTGGCTAACAATACCTACGATGTGGCGTTAGGTTCGAAGTCAACTACAGCTGCACCGCATACCGGTACTACTGCGCAATTTGGTGGTATTGCAGCTGGCGTGGAAGCAGCAGCTTCGACCAATGGTGTGGTGTCGGTGGGTGCGGCAGGTACTGAGCGCCAGATCCAGAACGTTGCGGCAGGCGTGATTTCTGCCACCAGCACCGACGCAATCAACGGCTCTCAGCTGAATTCGGTCGTCACCGGCGTCAACAATGTGGGCACAACAACCGCCAGCACGTTGGGCGGTGGCGCGACCTACAGTTCGGCGACCGGCAATATCACCGGCTTCAGCCAGCCGATCAACAGTATCAGCGCGACCGGTGCAGTGACTGGGCCTACAGCGCAGACGACCGTTGCAGCTGCCTTGACAGCGCTCAACACCAATGTCGGTAACACGGCCAATATCGCCGTTAAATACGATGCTGCCGGCGGCACCAGGATCACTTTGGGAGCGACTGGCGGCGCCGGAGCAGGGGCTCCGGTGACGATCACCAACCTGGCCCCGGCGACACTGAATGCCACCAGCACCGATGCCGTGAATGGCAGCCAGTTGTTTGCGACCAGCCAGAACACGGCGTCGGCCCTGGGCAGCGGCGCGGCGGTCAACGCGGCAACCGGTGCATGGACGGCACCGAGTTATACGACTAACAGCATCAGCGTGACTGGCAGCAATACGGGCCCGTTAGTCAGCAACAACGTTGGCGCGGCATTGACCAACCTCAACACCAGCGTGACCAACACGGCGGCCGTGGCAGTGAAATACGACGATGCCGCGACTAAAACTCAGGTGACCTTCAACCCGGCGGGTACGGCGGTGAAGCTGACCAATGTCGCAGCCGGTGCCTTGAACGCCACCAGCACCGACGCAGTCAACGGCTCGCAGTTGTTCGCCACCAATCAAACCGTCGACAACATCGTCAACAACGGCGCGGGCATCAAGTATTTCCACAGCAATTCAGCCCTGGCCGACAGCAGTGCGACGGGCCAGGACAGCGTAGCCATCGGCCCGCTCGCGAGTGCGACCGTTGCCAACGGCGTGGCGCTGGGCGCCAACTCGTCCGCCACGGGCACAACATTGGCCAATGCGGCTTATGGGGTCGGCGGGGCGGCGACAGCAGGTGGCGAAGTCAACATCGCCAACGGCGCCAACGGTCGTCGCATCACTGGTCTCGCCGCCGGCTCCAACGCGACTGATGCCGTCAACGTCAACCAACTGAATAAAGCAGGGCAGGATACGGCGACCGCCCTGGGCGGTGGCGCAGCACTTGATGCGAACACCGGAGCATGGACGGCGCCCAGCTATTCCACCAACAGCATCAGCACAACCGGTGCCAACACCGGCCCATTGGTCAGCAGCAACGTCGGCGCAGCGTTGACCAACCTCAATACCAGCGTGACCAACACCGCTGCCGTGGCGGTGAAATACGACGATGCCGTGACTAAAAATCAGGTGACCTTC
>NZ_JBNNVU010000007.1:22667-149962 GCF_050280705.1 Pseudomonas sp. NPDC089530
CGGGCACAACACTGGCCAATGCGGCTTATGGGGTCGGCGGTACAGCGACAGCAGGTGGCGAAGTCAACATCGCCAACGGCGCCAACGGTCGTCGCATCACTGGTCTTGCCGCCGGCTCCAGCGCGACGGATGCCGTCAACGTCAGCCAACTGAATAAAACGGGTCAGGACACTGCGACTGCCCTGGGCGGCGGCGCAGCACTCGATGCGAACACAGGAGCATGGACGGCCCCCAGCTATTCCACCAACAGCATCAGCGTGACTGGCAGTAACACTGGGCCTTTGGTCAGCAACAACGTTGGCGCAGCGTTGACCAACCTCAATACCAGCGTGACCAACACCGCTGCCGTGGCGGTGAAATACGACGATGCCGTGACTAAAAATCAGGTGACCTTCAACCCGGCAGGCACCGCGGTGAAGTTGACCAATGTCGCGGCCGGTGCCTTGAACGCCACCAGCACCGACGCAGTCAACGGCTCGCAGTTGTTCGCCACCAATCAAACCGTCGACAACATCGTCAACAACGGCGCGGGCATCAAGTATTTCCACAGCAATTCAGCCCTGGCCGACAGCAGTGCGACGGGCCAGGACAGCGTAGCCATCGGCCCGCTCGCGAGTGCGACCATTGCCAACGGCGTAGCGCTGGGCGCCAACTCGTCGGCCACGGGCACAACACTGGCCAATGCGGCTTATGGGGTCGGCGGTACAGCGACAGCAGGTGGCGAAGTCAACATCGCCAACGGCGCCAACGGTCGTCGCCTCACAGGGCTTGCCGCCGGCTCCAGCGCGACGGATGCCGTCAACGTCAGCCAACTGAATAAAACGGGTCAGGACACTGCGACTGCCCTGGGCGGCGGCGCAGCACTCGATGCGAACACAGGAGCATGGACGGCCCCCAGCTTTTCCACCAACAGCATCAGCGTGACTGGCAGTAACACTGGGCCTTTGGTCAGCAACAACGTTGGCGCAGCATTGACCAACCTCAATACCAGCGTGACCAACACCGCTGCCGTGGCAGTGAAATACGACGATGCCTCCACCAAAACTCAGGTGACCTTCAACCCGGCCGGAACCGCGGTAAAGCTGACCAATGTTGCGGCCGGTACTCTGAATGCCACCAGCACCGACGCGGTGAACGGCTCACAGCTGTTCGCGACCAACCAGACCGTCGACAACATCGTCAACAACGGCGCGGGCATCAAATATTTCCACAGCAACTCGATCCTCGCCGACAGCAGCGCGACCGGTCAGAACAGCGTGGCGATGGGACCGACGGCGGTTTCCGGAGGTGCCAACAGCGTTGCGCTGGGCAATGGCGCCACGGCCAGTTTCGACAACAGTGTTGCCCTGGGCTCTGGCTCATCCGCAACAGGCACAACGTTGGCCAATGCGGCTTATGGTGTAGGCGGGGCGGCGACTGGGGGTGAAGTGAACATCGCCAACGGCGCCAATGGCCGTCGCATCACCGGGATCGCCGCCGGCTCCAGCGCCACGGACGCCGTCAATGTCAGCCAATTGAACAAAGCCGGGCAGGATACAGCGACCGCCCTGGGCGGCGGCGCAACGCTTGATGCGAGCACCGGGACATGGACCGCGCCGAGCTATTCCACCAACAGCATCAGCACAACCGGTACCAACACCGGCCCATTGGTCAGCAGCAACGTCGGCGCGGCGCTGAACAACCTCAATACCAGCGTGACCAACACAGCCGCTGTGGCGGTGAAATACGACGATGCCACGACTAAAAACCAGGTGACCTTCAACCCGGCGGGGGCTGCGGTGAAGTTGACCAATGTCGCGGTAGGTACGTTGAACGCTACCAGCACCGATGCCGTGAATGGCAGCCAGTTGTTCGCGAGCAGCCAGAACATGGCGTCGGCCCTGGGTGGCGGCGCGTCGGTCAACGTGACAACCGGGGCATGGACGGCGCCAAGTTACTCGACCAACAGCATCAGCGTGACTGGCAGTAACACTGGGCCTTTGGTCAGCAACAACGTTGGCGCAGCATTGACCAACCTCAATACCAGCGTGACCAACACCGCTGCCGTGGCAGTGAAATACGACGATGCCTCCACCAAAACTCAGGTGACCTTCAACCCGGCCGGGACCGCCGTTAAGTTGACCAATGTCGCGGCCGGTGCCTTGAACGCCACCAGCACCGACGCAGTCAACGGCTCGCAGTTGTTCGCGACCAACCAGACCGTCGACAACCTCGTCAATAACGGCGCGGGCATCAAGTATTTCCATAGCAACTCGACCCTTGCCGACAGCAGCGCAACCGGCCAAGACAGCGTGGCCATCGGCCCGTTCGCGAGTGCAACCATTGCCAACGGCGTGGCGCTGGGCGCCAACTCGTCCGCCACGGGCACAACATTGGCCAATGCGGCTTATGGGGTCGGCGGGGCAGCGACAGCGGGTGGCGAAGTCAACATCGCCAATGGCGCCAACGGTCGTCGCATCACGGGTCTCGCCGCCGGTTCGAGTGCGACGGATGCCGTCAACGTCAGCCAACTGAATAAAACGGGTCAGGATACGGCGACTGCCCTGGGCGGCGGCGCAGCGCTTGATGCGAACACCGGAGCATGGACAGCCCCCAGCTATTCCACCAACAGCATCGGCACAACCGGTGCCAACACCGGCCCATTGGTCAGCAGCAACGTCGGCGCGGCGCTGAACAACCTCAATACCAGCGTCACCAACACAGCCGCAGTGGCAGTGAAATACGACGATGCTGCGACTAAAACACAGGTGACCTTCAACCCGGCAGGCACTGCGGTGAAGTTGACCAATGTTGCGGCCGGTGCCTTGAACGCCACCAGCACCGACGCGGTCAACGGCTCGCAGTTGTTCGCGACCAATCAAACCGTCGACAACCTCGTCAACAACGGTGCGGGCATCAAGTACTTCCACGGCAACTCGACCCTCGCCGACAGCAGTGCAACCGGTCAGGACAGCGTGGCGATGGGGCCGGCCGCTGTTTCCAGTGGTGCCAACAGTGTTGCGCTGGGCAATGGTGCCTCGGCCGGTTTCGACAACAGCATTGCTCTGGGATCCGGCTCGTCCGCGACAGGTTCAACGCTGGGCAACGCGGCTTATGGCGTGGGTGGCGCGGCAACCGGTGGCGAAGTGAACATTGCCAATGGCGCTAATGGCCGGCGCATCACCGGCCTTGCCGCCGGCTCCAGCGCAACGGATGCGGTCAATGTCAGTCAACTCAACCTGATCGGCCAAAGCGCAGCGCTGGCCTTGGGCGGGGGCGCACAACTTGATCCCGCCACGGGCGTGTGGACCGCTCCGAGTTATTCGACCAACAGCATCAACGCGACCGGTGGCAACACCGGCCCGCTGGTCAGCAACAACGTCGGCGCTGCGCTGAGCAACCTCAATACCAGCGTAACCAACACAGCCGCTGTGGCAGTGAAATACGACGATGCTGCGACTAAAACACAGGTGACCTTCAACCCGGCAGGCACCTCGGTGAAGTTGACCAATGTCGCGACCGGTGCGCTGAACGCCACCAGCACTGATGCAGTGAACGGCTCGCAGTTGTTCGCGACCAACCAAACCGTCGACAACCTTGTCAACAACGGTGCGGGCATCAAGTACTTCCACAGCAACTCGACCCTTGCCGACAGCAGCGCAACCGGTCAAGACAGCGTGGCCATCGGTCCGGCAGCGAGTTCGACCGTCGCCAACGGCGTGGCGCTGGGCTCCAACTCGTCCGCCACGGGCACAACGTTGGCCAATGCGGCTTATGGCGTTGGCGGGGCGGCGACTGGGGGTGAAGTGAACATCGCCAACGGCGCTGATGGTCGTCGCATCACTGGCCTTGCCGCCGGCTCCAACGCGACTGATGCCGTCAACGTCAGCCAACTGAATAAAGCCGGGCAGGATACGGCGACCGCCCTGGGCGGCGGCGCAGCGCTTGATGCGAATACTGGAGCATGGACGGCCCCCAGCTTTTCCACCAACAGCATCAGCGTGACTGGCAGCAACACCGGCCCGCTGGTCAGCAACAACGTCGGCGCTGCATTGACCAATCTCAATACCAGCCTGACCAACACGGCGGCCGTGGCGGTGAAGTACGACGACGCCGCGACTAAAACTCAGGTGACCTTCAACCCGGCAGGCACCGCGGTGAAGTTGACCAATATCGCAGTCGGAGCGTTGAACAGCACCAGCACCGATGCAGTTAATGGCTCGCAGTTGTTCGCCACCAACCAGACCGTCAACAACCTCGTCAACAATGGCGCCGGCATCAAGTACTTCCACAGCAACTCGACCCTCGCCGACAGCAGCGCAACCGGCCAGGACAGCGTGGCGATGGGGCCGGCCGCTGTTTCCAGTGGAGCCAGCAGTGTTGCGCTGGGCAATGGCGCTACAGCCAGCGTCGACAACAGCGTTGCCTTGGGCGCCGGCTCATCCGCTACGGGCGCGACATTGGCCAATGCGGCTTATGGTGTCGGCGGGGCGGCGATTGGGGGTGAAGTCAACATCGCCAACGGCGCTGAGGGTCGTCGCATCACTGGCCTTGCCGCTGGCTCGAGCGCAACGGATGCCGTCAACGTCAGCCAACTGAATAAAGCCGGGCAGGATACGGCGACTGCCCTGGGCGGCGGCGCAGCGCTTGATGCAAACACCGGGGTATGGACGGCACCGAGTTATTCGACCAACAGCATCAGCGTGACTGGCAGCAACACCGGGCCTTTGGTCAGCAACAACGTTGGCGCTGCATTGACCAATCTGAATACCAGCGTGACCAACACAGCCGCTGTGGCAGTGAAATACGACGATGCTGCGACTAAAACACAGGTGACCTTCAACCCGGCAGGGACTGCGGTGAAGTTGACCAACGTCGCGGCCGGTGCCTTGAACGCTACCAGCACCGACGCAGTCAACGGCTCGCAGTTGTTCGCGACCAACCAGACCGTCGACAACCTCGTCAACAACGGCGCGGGCATCAAGTACTTCCACGGCAACTCGACCCTCACTGACAGCAGCGCAACCGGCCAGGACAGTGTGGCCATCGGCCCAACCGCGAGTGCGAGCATTGCCAACGGCGTAGCGCTGGGTTCCAACTCGTCGGCCACGGGCGCGACACTGGCCAACGCAGCTTATGGTGTCGGCGGGGCGGCGACTGGGGGGGAAGTGAACATCGCCAACGGCGCCAATGGCCGTCGCCTGACTGGCCTTGCTGCCGGTTCCAGCGCAACGGACGCGGTGAACGTCAGCCAGCTCAACCTGATCGGCCAAAGCGCAGCGCTGGCTTTGGGCGGCGGTGCACAACTCGATCCAGCCACCGGCGTGTGGACGGCCCCGAGTTATTCGACCAGCAGCATCAGCGCGACTGGCAGCAACACCGGCCCGCTGATCAGCAACAACGTCGGCGCTGCGCTGAGCAACCTCAATACCAGCCTGACCAACACCGCTGCCGTGGCGGTGAAATACGACGATGCCGTGACCAAAAACCAGGTGACCTTCAACCCGGCGGGAACCGCGGTGAAGTTGACCAACGTCGCAGCGGGCGCCTTGAACGCCACCAGCACCGACGCAGTCAATGGCTCGCAGTTGTTCGCGACCAACCAGACCGTCGACAACATCGTCAACAACGGCACCGGCATCAAGTACTTCCACAGCAACTCGACACTGGCCGACTCGCAAGCCAACGGTCTGGACAGCATCGCGATCGGGCCGCAGTCCATTGCCGCAGGCGTCAATTCATTCGCTGTCGGTTCAGGCGCCAATGCGACGGCTGCCGGCGGTCTGGCGCTGGGTCATCTGAGCCAGGCTCAGGTGGCGGGGGGGATCGCACTGGGTGAAGGCTCGGTTGCCGACCGGGTCTTGGCACCCACCACGGGTTCGATTCCAGCCGGCGGCGGGACGATCATCTACGACACCTCGGACGCCACCTTGCTCGGCTCGGTTTCGGTGGGCAAGGCCGGCAGTTACCGGCAGATCACCAACGTGGCAGATGCCACCCAGGATCACGACGCCGTGACCCTGCGTCAACTGACCGGCGCGATGGGCTCCCTGAGTTCGACCGGCACGCAGTATTTCCACGCCAACTCGACGAATACAACGGACTCGCTTGCCAGCGGCGCGGAGTCGATCGCTATCGGCCCGGGCACCGTGGTCAATGGCGACAACGGCATCGGTCTCGGCAATCAGGCCAATGTCGGCCAGGCCGCCGCCGGCGGCATCGCCATCGGTCGCAATACCCAGGTGTTGCTGGCGTCCGGCATCGCCCTGGGCAGCGCGGCCCAGGCAGCGGCGGAGCAGTCGGTTGCGTTGGGCGCCGGGGCCAATGCCAGCCACGCCATGAGCGTGGCGCTGGGTTCGAGTTCGCTGACCACGGTCGGTGCCGAGACAGGTTACAGCGCCTATCGATTGGCAGCACCGCAGACGTCAGTCGGTGAGATCGGCATCGGCACGGCACTGGGCAGTCGCAAACTCACCGGGCTGGCCGCCGGCACGCAAGACAACGACGCGGTCAACGTGGCCCAACTGAAAGTGGTCGGCAACCAGGTGGATCAAAACACCACGGACATCACCAACCTGGGCGGCCGCGTCGGCGGGCTCGAAAACCTGATCGGCGCGGGAGGCGGCATCAAGTATCTGCACGTCAACTCGACCAAGGCCGACTCCGCTGCCACCGGTACCGACGCGATGGCGTTGGGTGCCCAGGCGCAGGCGTCGGGCAACGGCTCGGTGGCGATGGGTAGCGGCGCGACGGCTTCCGCCGACGGCAGTGTTGCGGTGGGCAGTGGCTCCAGCGATGACGGGCGCGGTGCAGAAACCTACAGCGGCAAGTATTCGGGGGCGAATAACGCGACCGCGGGCACGGTCTCGGTGGGTAACGCCGCGACCGGCCAAACCCGAACGGTCAGCAACGTTGCCGACGGCAAGAACGCCAATGATGCGGTCAACGTGCGTCAGCTCGACGGTGCAGTGGCCGAAGCCAAGCAATACACCGATGAGTCGATTGCCAACCTGGGGACGAATGCGGGTCAGCAGGATGGCCGCATCACCACCGTCGAAGGTGATGTCGCCAACATCAAGAACGGCACCGACGGCATGTTCCAGGTGAACAACAGCAGCGCGGCGGCCAAACCGAAAGCCACGGGTGTCGACTCGATCGCTGGGGGAGTGGGGGCGGTGGCATCGGGCAAAAATAGCGCGACGGTCGGTACCCGGTCCCAGGCTTCCGGGGAAAACTCTGTTGCTCTGGGCAACGGGGCCAAGGCTTCGGCCAGGAATGCCACGGCACTGGGTGCCAACTCGGTGGCGGATCGCGACAACAGCGTCTCGGTGGGCAGTACTGGCAATGAGCGGCAGCTCACCAACCTCGCGGCGGGCACTCGCGGCACGGATGCGGTGAACCTCGACCAGTTGACCCGAAGCGTGGCGGACATCACCAGCAGTGCCAATGCCTACACCGACCAGCGCTATACGGAGCTGAAAAACGACCTCAAGCAGCAGGACGAAATTCTCAGCGCGGGGATCGCCGGCGCGATGGCCATGGCCAGTCTGCCGCAGTCGTACTCACCGGGTTCCAGCATGACGGTGGCGGCCGCCAGCAGTTACCGCGGTCAATCGTCGCTGGCCTTTGGCGTATCGCATATGTCCGGCAACGGCCGGTGGGTGACCAAGTTACAGGGCAGTACGGACACCCAGCGCAGAGTCGGGGTGGCGGTGGGTATCGGCTATCAGTGGTGACCCGCTGATGGGGCTTGTGCAGGTCTTAATCCAACTTTTTTCAGGCAGAACACTATGAACATGAAATCCATTTTCGTCGCCATTCTGATCGCTCTGGTGGCACTGGCCGGTTACGACAGGTTTCTGGCCGACAGGGCGACGGATACTCCGCGTATATGGCTGCGTATTCCTGCGCTACCCGTGATTCAGGACGCGGTTTTCCAACTGGCGCCCAGGTTCGACGAGCCGCGCAAAACACTGATGATGGAGCAACTTTGCGCGTTGGCGCGTGGCGAAGTGAAACAGGAACAGGTCGACGCCTTTCTCAAGCAACAGGGGATCGACGCGCAGACCTTGCCGCGACAGGGCAGCCCGCTCTCGTTGCTGGTCAATGCCGATCAGCCAGGGCAGGCCTCAGCCTGTGCGGCGTATCTGGCGACGTCCGTGCTGTCGACCGTCAATGTGGCCGAGTTCATGCACCCCGTCACCGTACCGGCCGCCAACGGCCAGCCAGAGCAATCGTCGTTACAGATCGATAACGCGTTGCTGACGTCGGCGCTGTCGGTCAAGTTGGCCGTGGCGCGAGCCAACGCCGATATATTCGCCTTGATCGCCGCCGAGCTGCAGCGCAGTCCAGGCCTGACGATCCCGCAATACCGTGAACGAGCCGGGCAGTTGTTTGCCCGCCTGGCCCCGACTTACCTGCAGCGCATCAAGGAACAACTTCCGCCCGCGAACACGCAGTACAAGCTGCTGCAAATGGACGACAACCGCTTCGTCTTCAGCAGTTCCGTTGGCAGTGTTTTCGAGTTTGGCCGCAACGGTCTGGTCCTGAGCCAGGGCGGAATTGTCTGGTACGGCAAAGGCCGGTTGATGGGGCAGGAATACCCGCTGCCGGTGGAGTTCTTTTCGGCGGCCGTCAAAGACTTGCTGACATCGCCGACATCGCAACAGCCCACCTCGATCCAGTGAACAGGTGATGACACACATCAACTATCGAAACCCATGTTGCCCGGAGGTGAGTGGTGGCTGAAACAGTCGACAGATTCTTTCTTCGATTACCTGAAGGCTTGCGTCAAACGTTGAAACGCATCGCGAAAAAGAACCGACGCAGCTTGAATGCCGAAATTGTCGCGCGGATGGAGCGCTCTTTGGCGGGGCTGCACATAAGCGATCTTGATGATGGAGCCAGGCACGCGTCGATTCGTGAGTCTTTCGGGGAGAAAGATAGGGCAGAGCACAGCAGCCATTGTGCGGAGCGGGGTGACACAGGAGTCCCGACGCCTGAATAAATCGCACGAACGTAGGGTAGGGGAGGCCTTGTAGATCGACGATCTCGTCAGTGTGGAGTAGCCAGTGATGCCTTACAGGTTGCGTAACGGCATCCAGTTACACTCAGTCGATCAACCTGCTCAGTATGCGATGCCCATCATGAGTCACCTCGACCATCGCCGAAAGCATCACGCTATCCGCGCCGTCTTGGGTGAGAACGGTCCAGAATTCCGGCGGTTGGAACCGTACCCCGAAGGTGCCGGACTTCGCCACCACATAGACGTTTAGCACCTGCCCAGATTTCATCAGGGTTTCATCATCGATGGCGCTCTTATAACCGAGCACTTGAGGTTTCTGAATCCGCATCTGGCCCATGGAGTATCCCACTAGCTCATGCACGGCAACCACTTGGTTGGCATCAAGCTCCTGTTGAATGGCATTGCCCACATTAGATAACCGTTCGCCAGCCCGAATCTGGGCGATACCACTTTGCAGCGCTCGGCGGGCTGTCATCAATAGTTGCCGCTGTTGTTCAGTGGCATTGGGAGTGGCGAATGTCCAAGCCTGGGCTACATGGGCCTGGGACGATGCGGCTACCAACTCCACTTTGACAAGTGCAGCATCCGGAAAAGGCATATCAGTGGGTACTGCGTTACCCACCTGATTATTCACCGAAACCGGCACGGCCTCTGGGTACCCCATGTAGCCCACAGCCATCGGCCGCCAGCCATACTGCGAAAACTGCTTTAGTAAAAAGTGCTGAATCGCTATACCACTACCGCCTTGGCGGATCATCGGTTTGACCTTAAGCAGCATGTCACTGGCGAGGGGGGCGAGCCGCGTCTCCTCAGCCAAAATTTTCTCGCTATCCAGCTGAGCAATCCTAGCCCCAAGCTCTTCGTTACCTGCCGCGTAGTGGTCGTACTGCGATTCTGTGGCGAAAACACTTGTACAACATACCAGTGAAAGTATTCCGATTTTTTTCAAAACATGGTTCCTTGGACGCGAATGCATGGCTTTTTCAGCCAAGGCGCGAAGCTGTTCCGGGGGCATCTGGTCGAGGTTGGGCGAGAAAGTCATGAACCCTACAAAACTTTAAATTCTATGTAAAAGGTGTTTTCGCTCCTCCTCCCACAGAATCAGAAAAAATAGGTATATTTTGCGGTTTTGGGAAGTCAGTTGAATATGGCGAACGTTACCGATGAAGAACTTGAGGAGAGAGCGTACAGATTACTCCTCCGTACATTAGAGTGGACGCTGGCGAAAGTCGTCGGGAAGGTGGTGGATAAATCGAGCTTGCGGCAGCATCTAGCAGGACACTCTTTTCATCTCGCTATTGATTTGATTGGAGGTGTTCGTACCCTTGTTTTGGAGAAACAGCGCTCTGCAAGTTTCGTCCTTATGCGTAGTATCGTTGAAAATTCACTGCGAGGGTTTTGGTTTTCTTACGTAGCTACTGATGAGCAGATCAAGCAGTACTCTGTAGGCCGTATGACTAATACCACAAAGGCTATTGCTGCAGAGATTCAGAAAAAAGGGTTTGAGAAGGACTGCAAATTTGCTCTTTCTCACCCGGTTTTCACACATTTGGATCAGCTTACTCACGGGGGGGTGGAACACTTGGCGCTCCGTGATGAGGAGAGTGCATCGAGAAAGATTGGCCCGGTGCAACTAAGTGGGCTCATGTTAATACTATGTTCAAGTTATTTGATTTTTTTAGTGGATTACATTTTGAGAGTGGTGCATGAAGACCTTGTCGGGGCGGACTTCGCCTATAAAGAAGGGTGCGAGTTGTATCATTTGGATTAAGTTTTTTGGACTACCCCCGGTACGATAGACATCCCCGGCCTACGCTTCGACATGCCGGAGCAACGCTTCGGTGTCGTTCATGTTGAGATCAAAAATAATCAAGCTGAATCCAGGCTGGGGAGGGGCGTTTTAACTGGCAAATCCGTGGCTGAGCTTTTCAAGTTCAGCCTTCACGAGTTCGTATCCCGCCTCACTGTGAGCCGCTTGCAACCGTGAGCACGTAATGACTCCAACCATCGGCTGATTCAGCCAATGGTCGGCTTTCGCTTTGTTGCCAAATACGAGATCGGCTTGGCGTCGGATCAGCTCGATAAAATTCATGTTCCTCTCTTGTGAAGTCGGTTGTTGATGACTGCGACGCCCTACGGCGTCAACGTGCTTCCGTGGTGACTGCTGAGGTAGCCGAGTAACCGCTCTCCATCGTGATAGCCTCAATAATGCCTATTGGGTCTTGAATCATCAGCCGCAATCATCCCTGACTAGCGACAGAAACTATCTCCCTCTACAACCGTACAATTTCACGGTTGCCTGGCCGCCACTACACAACATCGTCAGCTGTTCCAATATCTTGATGTATGCGCAAGTAAACCTTCCCGGCGATCATGTCAACGCAGCGTACCAGGGTAGTAATGGCCTTAGCATCAAAGCTGCGGTGCTCTGGGTTTTCCATGCGAATCGCATAGATCTCGGTCATATTGAAGTCTTGATGGATGACTTCTGACGTGAATGTGTACACGGTGTCATAAAAGCTTCGCCCGAGCGGGGACATCTGGGCTTTGTTGCTGACATTGTTCAAGAAGTCATAGCAGTACCTCAGGCTCTCAGCCCATACCTTATTTCGCTTTGTATTATCGGAGCGCGAGGCCAGGACTAGAGCCGCGTCGAACCCTCTGCGATCGACTGCAGAATGGGTCTGCAGCCAGAAGCCGACCTGCTCTGGGGCTAGCCAATCGACGTAGAAGTCCAACGATATTTCATAAACGGATCGAAGCAATGCGACCGCTTGGTAGTAGAAGCTGTTTTTGATCAGTAGCCTGATCGCTTGAATGTTTTCACTCAGACGATAAAGGACGGAGAACAGTGTCTGGTGGTAATGGATGCCGGCGCTATAGGCCCCGTGAAAGTTTTTCAGGCGCTCAGTCAGGGCGTCAATGGTGCTTTGAAGGTGCTCGAACTTTGAGTCGTTATCGGTGAACTCCTTTGTACCGAGAAGTGAGTAATACTCGGATTTTTCCGGTAAGGGCATCGTGGAACAGATGAACCCGCCCAGATTTTCTTCGTGGAAAAACTGGTGCCTTACCTGGAACGCGCTTTCCACAAGATCGGCAGAGGTCTCCAGGATGACGACGGGTACTCTGTGGATTCCCAGTTCCTTGTAAGCAAGGTAGACGTCGGTGTCGTCAGGCGCGATGAATTTAGCGTCTGAGTCTGAGTTTATGTTCTTGTAGACATAGAGCGCTGGTCGGTGCCCGGATCTGATCATCTCCTTGGCATGGTCAACCATCTCCCTCCGGACAGGGTCTTCGACAAGGTCGAATCGCCCGTTATTTCTCTGGAAAAAGCCATTGAGAATGTTGTCCAGCGGTAGGCGGGAGAGCAGTGCTTGTTTCTTACCATTGCTGAAGGTCAGATATTTCTTCAGGAAGATTTCGTCATCAACCAAGTCATCACGGCACAAAATCTTGTCGGTGGAGATTGTTGTGGTGATAGGTCGGCGTACGAGCTTTTTTGATTCATTTTTGAGCATTGGTTGCTTCCTTTCAGTGTTTTCGTGCCGCCGTTACCACAGAGATAGAGTGCATAGTTGCATGCAAGCGCATCGGTCAGATCCTATCGGTTTAGGACGCCGGTCGGACAAGGAGGATAGCTTGTAAGCGACTATTGGCCACTTTCACACTGCCGTTGTTGCGTTTGTTATCAACAAGGGGAAAAGCTAGAAGTACGCACCATGACATCCCTGCATCGCGAAAATTTACTGGAAATTCAAGCATCCACTGGAGATCTGAAGCTCAGACAAAATCGCGCGGTGCCTCCCACTTAGTACAACGGCAACACTAATGGCAATTGGCCAATATCTGCAATTTTTGGCATATTGATCGATACCAACGGGAAGTGCAGGCTCCTGGGATCTCGCTGCGCTGATAGGCCTTGCTTAATCACGAAAGGCTGGCCTCGGCCCTCGACCGCTTGCGAATGTCGAATGATTAGGCTCAGGATTGGTTGCAGATGTGGGGGGAACGACTCCTCGCGCCCAAGCAAAAGGCGGTTAAGACCAGAAGCACTGGCCCCAGATTCAGCGGCGGGATACCCATCGCCCAACTTGTTCATTTCGAGTACATTTCTCAACAATTTTCCGGCTACTCATGCGTTATCGAGCAGTAGCCGACCGGTGCGTAAGCAACGAGGGAACGTGAGGGCCTGAATGCAAATCAGCCGAAAGTTAAACCTGTATGACATCGAAAGTCTGTACGACTCAATAGGTACGGATCCGCAAATCAGGCTGCCTATCAGCATGAGCCATGGAGGAGGGCTTGGGGTAGACGCGGCCCTAGCTCAGTTTGTTGTTACCTGGGCCCGGGCCTATGAGCAGTCAGTCCTGCATCTATACGCCCCCGTCGAGGAGGCTATCGCTCATATTCCTCAAGTTGCCAAAAGCGCCGCTGGTCTCTTCGCGCTCATCATGAGCAGTGAGATCCATACAGAGGATCACCAGATTGTTGACCGTCGCGAAGCCCTGATGGCAATAAGGCCCCTAATTGAGGCGATGTTCGACGGCGACATCCGTAACACTTCTAGTACCAAAGGTGCTCGCCCTACGGCTATCAACCTGTTCAGCGTCAACTATGCAAAACGGGAATTCATCAAACCGTTCTACTTTGATCACAGTTCACCACAGGTTCAGCCGCAATCTTGGTTTTCAGAATTGATTGCACACTCATCTAATCTCATGACGGCTAACAAAGACAGGGCCGCGCTTCTTAAAGCTGGTCTTCCTGAACTAGGGAGCGTTCTATACGAGCTGATCGATAACGCGGATCAGCACGCTACCACCGATGTCGTGGGCAACAAATACAGGAAAGCGCTCCGTGGTACATCAATAAAATTGAACCGCATCAGTCGCCAGGACGCCTTGGGTTACTCAGACCGAGAGCCCGAACTGGCACGCTTCATACTCAAGCATTTTTTGAGGTCGGAGGTTCTGGACTTTTTAGAGATTTCAGTGATCGACAGTGGGCCTGGCCTCGCTCGGAGATGGCTGACGGCCAAAGAAGGGCGTCCGGTCGAAAGCCTTGAGCAATTGGATTTTGATGAGGAACTGAGCGCGACACTGGAGTGCTTCAAGCGACATGTTTCATCCAAGCCTGACCCAGAAACGTCTGGCATTGGTTTGCATACCGCGCTGCAGGCGCTAAACAAACTTAAGGCTTATGTGCGGGTGCGCACAGGGCGACTTTCGTTAAATCAGGCTTTTCAAGGACGCAGTGGGATAATGGAGTTCGAACCATCAGCCAGGGGTACTAAGGAACGATTGGTCGCCGCTGAAGGCACAGTATTCACTATTTGCATCCCGGTGGGCTGATATGTTCGATTTAATGGATTTCGAAGCGGAGCTTCGTCAGGACGGCAAGCCCCTGCATCTCGCTGTCTTTTTTACAGGCCCTGACTTCCTCACCGGGAAACAGATTGCTCATGCCCTTCAGACTCAGTTGCCCCGCCACGTAATGCCGGATGCACTGCTGTTCCTGCTTCCCAAGTACACGCTTGAAGAGTTCAAGGATCACAAGGCTGACAAGGCTTCCCCACTGATGGCTCAGTTTGAGCGAAAGGGGCCGGGCTCACCTCAAACGTACGGGGTGGGGTTCTACGATGAGACGGGGGCGATCACCGAATATGTACATGTTTCAGGGCCTGACACCAAGGTAGGTGCGGTGATCAAGGCTCAATCACGAGCCATTGCAAAAGCTGGCCTTGCTAGCCTGGTCAAGCGCTCAGACGTTTTGAAAAAAGCGCCCGCGGGCTTCTTCTACTCAAAACCCTCGTCTCGCGCTTCAAACTATTTCATCCGTGCTGAGGATCTTCTGTCAGAAGCGCACCATGCCCATTTCTTGGCGTTTGCGTGCTTGCCACTCATCAAGAAGATCAAAGACGAAGGGCGGGCCGCCCCCGATACCTTGTACCTGGACACGATCGCATTACTGCCATTGGCTTTCGCCATGCAAATGTACCTCATGCGTTTTAAGCAGCCACTTTTCGCGGACATTCGCTCGTTCCACTCGCATGAGGGCTTGGTCAAAGATGGGCCTTTGCCGAAAGGCGCGTCCGCGATGTGTCTGATCTCGGCCTCCACTCGATGCGGGCTGGCAGACCAATGGGTGAAGATCAACAGTGCCGACTCGTGTCTTGTGACCACCATCTTGTCATTTGAACCCATTTCGGACAGCTGCTCGATCTTGCATATTCTGAAGCAGCCAGAGGACTTTGAGGTGCTCAACGAGGGAGACTCTGGTGGCACACGGCTCATCCGTATTCACGGGGAGCGGTTCGTGGCTGAGCACAGCGAAACCAGGCTTCTGAACATCACCACCGACCACGCCCCAACGATCCTTCAACCCAAGTTCTACTTATACATGGGTGAAGGCCTGTTCAGCTGTTTCAGACAGGACAAGCCTGGGGCCCGGTCGCGAACGGTGCACGTCGATAAGAGTAAGCTGATTGACACCCTTGGGTTTAAGGAATGGTTCGACACCGTTTTGCTGGAAGAGGCGGTGTCGTCCACTCGATGGATCATTCACGATGACGATGAAGCAAGTGCCCAGCTAGCAGACAAAGCCATCGCCTACCTCGAAGGGTGTGGAGTTAAGATCGAAAACAGGGTGTCGTTTGACGATTTCGATGCCGGTACGAAATTTGATGGCTCGGTGATCGTCCTGGCTGCTGCAGTTGAGCGTGGCTCTCGGTTGCAGAGCGTTAGTCGGCGGTTGCGTACTGCCCAGCAGAGTGGCACGCGTCTCTACATAGCAGGAGCGCTGTTTGGCCGAAGCTATCAGACGATGAAGGAGCTGCATGCCAACCTGACCCAGCCGGCGAAAGACCATAGCAGATTTATCTTCAAAACCTACATCGAGATCCCTGCTGCTGAACTGGCATGCGCGGTGCACTGGGAGAAAGAGCGAGCTTTGCTGCAGTCCTTGTATTCGATCAGCAGCAAATTTTCTGATCCGATCAGCAATCGAATGAAAGTCTTTAACCAAGTGCCTGTTCAGGGACTGGCGCTGAATCCTTTCTGGCCCAGCAGTCAGACTGGTGAGCCGATGACGCTGGCTCGAGGCTTCGCGTTCGTTGATGGCAAGCCCGACGGAAAAACTAACGTCACCGTCGCGACGTCCACGGACATCTTCCTGACCATCTTGTGGATTCTGCAAAACGCCAGGTACGGTGAAAAAATTGCGAACGCCAAGCGCTTGGAGTCAGGCGAGCTCCAGCAAGTGCTGTTGTCGCCAGAGGTGTTTTCAAGGTTCGACGACGGTGTGATTCAGGCGGCATTCCTCCATGCTGCATTGCCGACCGAACTGGATTACCGTGCCGATGAAACCCAAAGTCTGGCCATGTCGGACATTATCTTTCGCCTGGCCGCAGGTTATGGGTACGAACGAGGAGAAGCAGCCATGGAGTTCGTGATGGCGTTGGCCATCGAGAAGATCCGCCTCCATAAGACCGAGGATACGCGTCTACGACAAAGGCTCATAAAGGTTTTGGAAGACAAAATCCCTGAAATCGTACATTTGCTTGACCCTGACGCGGGGTCTCCGCTTTAAGTCTCAACCCTCGCTCCTGTATTTCAGATGCCACCCCCCCCCTAGCTTATAGCTTAGGGGTGGCGGATCTCATAACAGCGGCAGTTAAGTTCCATGGGTAAATTCTCAATGGCTTTACGGGCTAACTGTATAATTTTATACCGCTAATCTTGTTTCTGAGTAATTAGGTCACGTCAGCGTAAGAGAACATATGGCTTCCATTTATCATTACACATCAGGATCGGACTTACTGGGCATTATCAGCAACAGTGAATTCTGGGCGACCGATATAAACTTTCTCAATGACCATAATGAGCATGCTTTAGGCTATGATACCTGCATCAAACATGTTGAAACTTTGAAGAATGATGAGGCGGATCCTCTTTTTGGGCCTTGGCTGAAGAATCTTTATCAACAGCTGATAAATAAATAGCTCTAGGACGAAAAGAATCAAGGGTATTGCATTGAGTTTGATGAGGATCTTTTTTTGCCTGCACCAAAAGAAGGCGCTGCTTCTGAGTTTTTTATGCGATTCGAAGATGTAAATTATGCCAATTTTGATTTATTTAGTGCCAACTTAAGTCAGGTTATTTCAAAAGATTCAATTGTTTCTAGAATGCTAGATGCGCAAAAGGCGGCGAGCTTGATCGGGCTGGATGTGCAACACCGACAATTTTCTGGGGGGCTTAGCCACAGATATAATGCGGAAGCTTATGTCTTGCCTCATGATTTCAAGTTATTCTTACAAAAATAAAGGATTCGTTCATGAGGATGAGCGGCGACTGTTACTGATCCAGAATGATTTGACCCCAAAAAATAGATATCAACCTACTGCTACAAAATTCAGGGAGAAAAATGGGGCGATTTATCCATATGCGTCAGTTGCCTTTGATCGAAGTAGCATAAAAAGTATTATAGTGGGGCCGTGTTCTGACTTTGATTTCAAAAAGTCTGGGTTGCAGAAACTTCTGAAATATCACGGCATTGACTGTGAGGTGAGGCAGTCTGCTAGCTCTCTTCGGTTTACGTGATCTTGGGCATAAACTGATATCTATGGCCTCCTCAGGCCTAAGGTGCCGATACCTCAACCCCTTACAGCCTAAAAAGCATGATCTAATCTAACGGCACGAGCTGAACACTCTTCACGCACACTGTACTTCCCACTGCACCCACAAAATCGATAAGCATCCTCAGTGCCCGTCAAAACTGCGTTCAAAAGGATCGAGAGAGGTTATGCAATGCCTTACGAGTTAGAAAATCGCTTGGTGATCGGAGTAGCTTCCAGCGCTGTGTTTGACCTGGTGGCATCGGATGCCGTGTTTAAGAGCCAGGGGGAGGAGGAGTACCGCAAATTTCAGCAAGAACACCTCCATGACCCGCTCCCAAAGGGGATTGCGTTCCCCTTCATCAAGCGTTTGCTGTCAGTGAATGACCTGAGCGACGATCCCGAGGATCCGCTTGTAGAGGTGATCCTTCTTTCGCGGAATGATCCTGACACCGGACTGCGAGTACTGAAGACAATCGAGCACTATGGACTTGGAATGACACGGGCGATTTTCATGCAAGGAAAATCCCCGTACGAGTACATCCCTGCACTAAACATTGCGTTGTTTTTGTCTGGTGAAAAAAAAGACGTGGAGGGTGCGATTAAGGCAGGGTATCCGGCAGGGCAGGTGCTCGAATCAAAATTCGAAGACGACGAAGCTGACAAAACCCTGCGCATCGCATTCGACTTTGACGGCGTACTCGCCGGCGATGAATCTGAGTCGATCATGCAGTCTTCCGGGCTGTCAGAATTTCATGCTCATGAAGTGAAGAACGTCATGCAGCCTCATAACCCTGGGCCGCTGAAGGAATTCATGGTGCGGATATCCAAGATCCAATCGGTCGAGGAGAAGCACAAAAAGCAGAACCCGCAGTACGAAAACCGCATCCGCGTTTCGATCGTCACGGCCCGCAATGCTCCGTCCCATGAGCGTGCGATGAATACGCTTAAGAGCTGGGGCGTCATGGCCAATGACGCCTTCTTCCTGGGTGGCATCGACAAAGGCAAAATTCTGGGCGTGTTGAAACCGCACATTTTCTTCGACGACCAATCCGGGCACCTCAAATCGACCAGCGCCGTCGCTCCATCCGTGCACATTCCTTTCGGCATCACCAACAACGTGACAACTGAGGTTGAGGTTGCGCCTGAGGTTGGTCAGGTAAGTGAGGCGATGTAAGACGGCGACATGTTCTGGTTGGGGCCGTTTGAGTACAAATCAAAAAAAGAGCTGTTGGATCGGCTCAAAGACTATCTGCATAACGCACCAATCGGCGTGATCACCAACACGCTCGCGGTCAAAAAATGCACCTGCGGATAGCAATGCATCCGGAAGCCAGCAGAAAAATTGGTGTCGGGATCGATCACTTCAGGATCGACAGAAATGCCTTGGGAGCGGGCAGGGGGGGCAGACTTGTCCGCTTGGACGGCAGCGAAGATAGCTTTTCCTATAAGCGCTGCGTCACCGGCGCCGTCCAATCACGACCTGGCAAAGTATGCGAGGCACTGAGGTTCGCGCTGCGTCCGCAACTGATCGCAGGGATCCATTCTGGATTCTGGTCGATTAAACCGCTCTTGATACGTCCGGAACTGGAGAAGCACTGGCGTTGGTGGATTTGAAGTTTTCTTCCAAATTTGAGGGGTACCACCGTCTCCGAGCGGGGCTTAAGCCTTTGTTGAAGAATGCCAATGTTGCGAAGGAAGGGCGCCTGTCCGGGAGCACAAGGCGCGAGAAAAGATGCGTCCACGCGAAAGTGAAAATCACTGAGGATCTCCGCGCTACGTCAGCAGAGATTGTATCGTCTGGAGCGGTACACCTTTGAAACCAATGACTGGGACACCCCAAGCGTATCTGCCACTTCTGTCTGGGTGAGTCCCCGCTTTAGTAGCATCAATATATTCTGATCTCGCTGAAAAGTGCTGACCTCAGAAGGGTCATACTGCGTCAACTCCTGAAGACCAGGGCCGAGGAGGGTACGAATAGTCGTACGGCCATCAGATCCCCGAGCAACACACCGAATCAAACCTTTGGATTTATTAACGCGTAACTCGAATTGAAGCACACTCGGATCGCCGTGCATCGCTCCCACAATCGCGGCAACTTCTGGGGCGGAAGTCATTGGTACTGGTGATCGAGACCTTCTAATCATGGGAGCGTCTCCCGAGTGGTGTGCGCGCTAGTACTTTTATTACGATAGCTCAATCGCTGTCGGCTGCTGAGCATCTCGTCCGGTTGTACATTTTTCGCGTGATGGGAGCGTCGCCTAGAGACATCGTTTCATCCTTACAGACCTTCAGCCCGGTAGCCGAGTCACCGCCCAATCCAGACTTAACTCGGAGACCACCTATGAGTCGTCGGCTTCTTACATGTGAGTTCCAGATTTGCGCGCGCCGAACGTCGTACTTGGCTGAACGTCAACTGGGCGAGTTTTGCCGCAGTTTCTGCAGCATCTAGCAATGTCTCATCATTCCTTGCGGCATCCGCAATAGCGACCCGATGTCGCCGAATCAAGGTCTGGACACCTTCGCTAGACATGACTTTCGACCTCTGAGTTTCCGTCAACGTGCAGACATCAGGGAGCGGATGTCTGGTCGGCAGTCCTCGAGACTCTACGTATTCCCTCAAAATAAGAACAAACTGATTGCATAGCGGGCGCTCAGTTTCCAGAGGTGCCCCTGGGTTATCAATGAATACCCAGGGACTGCAGCGAGGCGGATCACCAGGTTCGGGCGGGTGCTGATAAGCCATAAATTGGCTTAACAAACCCGTGTGCTGGCCGTCCCGAGACAAGGCGGCTAGCGGAATAGTCGTGAATCTGGCCACCGCGAGCATGAATCGACGCATCTCGTATTCGGGGCTGATTAAGCGGCAGTGCTTGAGGTGTGTGAAGAGCCAATCCAATTCAAGGGGCGAAAGATTGGCAGCGTCCAAGCCCTTGTCAGGCGGGGTATCTGGAGGCTGAGCCATGACTGGCGCCGGCTGTTTCCGAACCCCCACACGCCACAAATAATGAAGAAAATGGAAAGTAATACCGTGCACCTTCCGCATCACCGTGCTGACTATCGGGGTCTTGGGATTGGGTCGATGGAACGGGCGCCAGGCCGGATTAATCAGCTGCTTTGTGAGACCCTGGTGGCCACTGAATAGGAAGCGAAATCCACCCGACCTCTGAGTGACCCAATTGTCGTCAGGCTGTTTTATGAAGTGTAGAAATCGCGTCAGGCTCTCGTTATCCCATTCGGTCATGGGTCGCCGGTCAACCAGGAAACTCCAGTTCAGGGCCATCTGCAGCACAGAGGTGTAGTCGCTGTATCGACCTGCCCAAGGAGTTTGCTTGATTTGCATTGATTCAAGGATGAAATCCGCCGCGTGACGACACATTTCGACTGGTAGGCAGGACGGGTCGATATCGTATAACCGTCGCAGAACATGGATGTTTACGGGGAAATCCATGCCTTCGTCTAAGCAACGGACAAACACCCACATCGTTGGAAAAATGGGGAACGGGTTTGACGTCCAGTTCATAAGAAATGCACGTTTTGTGAGCTTCGGAAAAGTGTAGTTCGGAGAACTCAATCGCAGAAAAGGGCAAGCCTTTGAGTTCTCTAAGGTTCTTGCGTCCAGATTCAGAAAATTCCCGTCCAATGATTACGAAACGCTGACAGCATGAACATACCTGACATAGCACATGATTTAACATAATATACATTATGCGAATCATCATATAGAAAGCTAGGGCGTGATCTTCCTGTCGAGATTAACTAAATATGCAAAAAAACAGCTAAATCTGAAACTGGATACAAATCAGCCTGTTAGCGAGCATGACACCTAGTATTGGCCTGAAATAATTACCTAAATATGCGTATCAGACTCAGCTCCCAGACTAGGATGCCTACGGCCGGCGCCATCTCTTTCACGACGTGGCCTGACGATGACAGTTGGCCAGATCGGAAGCCAGACAGCACTGTGATTTTCGCGGGCGCGAAAATCACAGTGGCTTTGAGCTCTGGGCTGGCTGTCGCGCCATTTCAGTCAACACCTAATCAAACAGCTCGCAAGAAAGCGCCGAGTTCATTTTGGGCTGCTCGCAGAAATGCCCGGGCTTCCTCGATAACCCAGGTACTGGGCAGTGGTTCGTATTCCATCGTATAGCACCTTTTAGTGAGCCACGGCTTGGAGATGTTGCTAGGAGCAACAGCCTCCAACTACATAGCATGGGGTGGTCACCTCTGATACCCTGCCCTTTACAATATGAGATCAGGGGATAACTATGCTAAATATTCATTTAGTTGAGTAAACATAGATGGACCTGTGATTGCACTGCCGCCTACCCAGCTAAGTGACCATCATTTTTAAACTTTCAGACATGCAGCTGTCATTCCTTGAGGGGCGCGGCTTTCAAAACCGGAATGTCGTCAAGAAACTGTCCTGCGGCAAGCGCGATATTATCTGGAACATTATCGATCGCCAGAGCCCCAGCGATTACGTGCGGCACATCGCGGAAAATCTCGATTTGTAGCCTAGTTCCTCCACGGCGACGTCCTAAACTACAGGTTGATAGGAAAACAACACCTTGTCGAAGAGCCCCTGCCCCCCCCCACACACACGAGAGGTTCATCACTTGCATATAGCATCTTAAGCCCTGCATTAGCCGAGCTTAAGATTATAAAAATCAATCTTTACAAGGCAGCTGCTTTGATAACTGATTCAAAAGTAGCCTCATGTCGTCACCCAATTCAAGCGATTCAGCTCTTGCAAGCAACTCTCTTAAGTGTTCGGTATTGATGCGGAGGTGACCAAGACACATAGCCATCAGGAATTCAAGCGCGCCCTCACCTTGCGCATTAGCTGATCCTTCAACTACCGAAATCAGAAAGTCCATCATCTTCAGACTAAAATCATCACTAACTGAGTAGTTTAACTCTGATGCCGTAGCTGCCCTGAGAAGACATGCTTGAATTACTCCATCATTGTATCTATCGAAGCATGCCGGACTTATAACTGTTGAATGATAGATGCTAGCCAAACCTTCGCCATTAGGTTTTATCCTCATATCATGCAAAATCGCTTGAATCGTCCAATATACATCAGCCTGGGTAGATTTCGTATGATCTATTTCCAAGCCTGACCAGAAGGCAAACGTATCCCTCAACTTAAGGACTTCACCTGAAGGCGACGGCAAGAATAGATCATCTGGCTCAAATTCATTCTGCTCCAACTTCTCAAGGCGCATTTTAAGAGCATCGGATAATTCAACTGGGTCTTCTGATAAGTCATCGCTAATTCCCCTAAGAAAATCACGCTCCGCGTCCCAGGGTGTTCTCGTACTTCCGATGATACGAGGCATATGGCATTCGCTCAGTACGATCAGAGTACGCCCGCCTAACTCTAAATCTTTACGGAGTTGCTCATATGCATCCTTGCTAGGAATTTTTGAGAATCCAACCAAGTAAAGGATGGAAGATTGATCACTGATACAGCGCAGCTTCCTGGAAGCGTCGAGCAATTTTCTACCAGATGTGATTGCCCCAGCAATTACTACCACTGACGAAGATCCTTTAAGCAGATCGTCGTCAACTTCAGACATGCTCTGCCAGGTAACTCCAGGCTCACCAATAATTTGCTTAACTTGTTCCATCAAAGAAATTGAGCCAGGATCATCAAGCGCAATTATCTTTTCAGCATCTCTAGAGATATACTTTTTAATTGATCGATGGAGCTTTTCCGAAAACCCCTTGGGCATTTCTTTCAAGTAACTCCCAACATCGATAAAAAAGTGCTCCCTTGATTCTGCACCCAGGTCGGAAGCCACACGCCATTGCAAAAGTTTTTTTGCAGCGAATTCCTCAAAGAACTTCCGTCGGTCAGCTGTAAAATCTGCCTTCTTGATTACTACTTGACCATGGCTAGGAGTCTCGGGCAAAAATTGATCGCCAGCGATCTTGATGACCTTACTTCCCTTCAAGCAATCAGAACAATCTTCAGGAGCAAAAGATCTTATGCTTTCAGAGACCAAGCAAGCCACATCAAAAATCCCGTATTGGGTAGGCTTCAACTTACTATAGAAAAGTGTGACAACCTGCTCAGCGGTGAAATTATTTTTCTTAAGAATTTCTGCAGCAAGCCCGCCGCTTGTGGTTGCAGAGATAATCACCAAACTGTTAGCTGCTTCCACAAAGTCGAAGCTTTTCCTAAGCGCAGTGTAAGATTCAAAACTCTCAATTAATGGCAGCCGTTCGCTGTAGCGACCGGACATCAAAGCAGCAACACTCACCAGATAAGAAATCGACGACGTATCAACATAAATTCGATCAGGAGCCTCAGTGAAGTAAGGAAGTAAAGATATAGCAAGGAATGCTACCTCTTCACCAGCCACTAACAAATTCGAAGCTCGTATGAACCCGCTGCAATGATCACCTGAAGGTTTCGAGAAATGGAAGCTTGACGAGGATGTGATAAGCCCTTGCCTGCGCTCGAAAATATCAAGCATACCCTGACAGATCATCGCATCGCGAAGGCCCTTTTCGATTCTCAAATCGTTTTTGGCACGTGTTATTACTCCACAACTGTCGTACAGCAGAGGAACGAGTCGGTCATCTACACCACCTACGAATGATTCAAATTCTTCTTTAAATGAGTCATTACGGAAGAGACTTAGAAAATCATCTCTATGGCCGGTCGGCCCTATCAAATAAACACGATCCGGAAGCAGATTATTTTCGACATCTGCTTTTATTGACTTGACGATTTCATCTGAAGATACAGTCGTATTACAGCAAATAACGAGAGCAGGCCTTACCGACTCATATTTGAAGCGAAACGCAAAGCCGGCACTCATTGTTTGGGCTCCAGAGGAATTAAGAATGTTATTGCTACACCAGAAACCCACCCTAATTGAGTAAGGGACTCATTGGCAGGAAGCCCGGTAACCCAATCGGAAAAGTCACATAGATCGCCTGGAGCATAAGGTTGAGCAATAAAATCCCTATAGAGAGAGAGACGGCCACTTCGAACCTTCATGAAACCGTTGAGCTTAGTTAAGCGATCCATAACGACGGGAAGGCCAAGACCCTTGTTATCCTTGCCGGATGACGTCTGACGCGCGCTGAAACATTTCTTGATGATCGAATACTCGTAGCCGAGATCCTCCTCAGAGGGCAAATCGTTCGTATCAGCACACCAGCGCTCAAAAAAACCAAGCCCAGAATCAATAATGCTTATTTCGATGAATCTGGTTTTTTCAACATCATCTACTCGATGCGCTTGCAAATAGGTTGAAAGTCCGCGTTCCCGCTGGGTGCGTTTTTCAAGCGCCTTATCAAAAAGACTTATTCCATTGCTATAAATTACGCGTTGCCCAGGCCTTAGCCATACGTCCCGACTATGACTTCTTGAGCCATGCTCGTGCGTATTCAAAAATAGCTCGAAAAATATACGACCAAGATGCTGCATGTCTTCACTTGATAGCTTCTGCGCAGCACCAAGAACACCAATGGATTTTTCTACCATTGACTTTATTATATTTTCTATCTGAGAAATCTGCCTGGGAATAGCACCATCTTCGGGAGATTGTGTGTAAAAGTTCTTATCGAAACCTTTCGAGCTATGGTCGACAAAAGAAAACCAACATAGCGCACCTCTTTGTTGGCCATGTTTGTTTCCTGCTTGACTCTCAATAGCACCTCTCGCAGCAATATTCACAGCCTTGCGGATGTCAGCCCCTGTACTCGAGAGCATTATCTTCTTCGCCAGCATCGCTGCATTAAACTTATGCGGGCGGCTTACTACTTCATCCGTATATTCTTGAGCTTCTTCGGAATTTCCTCCGAGAACTATTTCTCGGGAGCTAGACAACCGCCCCCACGTATTAATCGCTTGAATCGCAGCGGCCACCCCACCAAACAGGGCATTATTAAACTCAGAGGGAAGATAGAGCGCCTCACTGGGGCTGGCTTCCTCCAAGCTATTTACAAACGCCTCACAACTATCAGTCGTAAGATCCTTAGGAAAATTAATCACCGTCTAATCCTTTGCATTTACTGGATAGCCTTTCGTACAAAATATATGCAACGCATCATCAAATGTAAAACTTACCACCTAGAGTTTTTTTATAACTCAGGCAAACTCCTGTTAGTCTCATCGGGCTGCGAAGGAATACTAAAATACACCATTCAGGCTAGTAGAGGCCAAGCAGACCGCGAAGAAATGTTGATCCGTTAAACGTCGCAGGAGGATCGAGGAGCCTCACCAGATGATCGGGCAAACAAATTCAACACATTAGCTGCCTCCGCCCGTCAGCTCGGTGGAAGTAGATTGGCTTTTACTACCAGCAGTCATGAAGAATCCTTTCGACTTCGTGATCCGACGAGTTGTCTTTCCAGGGATTCGATGAATCTGGCCAGGCCCCTGGTAACGCTACCTCCAACGGTAGCGTTGCACTGAATACTGGTTAGGAACTGTAGGGGGCTCTCGCCTACGTTGGGAGAAACCTCGGTCCATGTTCGGAAAGTCAAGCCTGCTGCAATGGCAGAGCAACGTGACCGCGTGATAGGTCACTCTTCCAGTTAAGGGGAGCAGCGCTTGATCGGTACCGGTGGGTACAGCAATTATTCGGTGCTTGGTGGTGGCGCGCACGCGTCACTCTTGCATGGCTGCTTCACTTTGCGCATGGCGCGACAAAGCGTCCTTGACCAGCGCTAGCGTTTCCGAATCGGAGTCACCCAATGCCATCGACTCCAACCGTTCAACCCACTCAGTGCAACGACTGAGCCCCATCATATATTCCAACGTGCTTGGCGAAATGTAGGCCGTGTGAGTCGTATTGCCACCGGTGGACGAGCTTTGAAAACTGATAAATCCCCGCGCGAACTGGAGGAATCGACTCGGTGAATCAACGTGCTGCTCAACCCAGCTGCGCCCCTCGTCGCCGCCGGTACCGTAGTGGTTGAGGTCCGTGAGATAGGAAGACAGATCTTCGTCACCCAGAAACGCATCAGGGTCTGCACTTGCCACCTGGCGTACGATACCCAAGTACAAGTTTTTCAGTTGCTCCAGCCCCGCATCGTCGAACATGCCGATATCGCCTCTGCGGCGCAGCGCATAGTCTGCGGCGAGCAATTTGTCGGTAACGGGCAGGCTGGGCACTACGTGAAACGCCTCGACAACCAGCTGGCTGCGCGTACTCTCGCACGTGGCGCTTCAGGAACAGCCGCAGCAAGCGTACGACTTGCTCGCGCGGCGACCAGTGGGTGTGCGGCATGCGCCGGCCCACTCGCTCACCGGCCCGTAGCAAAGATTGCACCACGGCCGCTGACTGACCGAGCGGGAACTCGTCCACAAGGCCCAGCAAGCGCTGCAGAATTTCCGCCTGTCGGTGATCTTCAAACGTGCACAGTAAGCTGGCGAAGTCCTCTGGCTCGGTGATCAGCCGGGCGAACTCGTGCAACAGCGAGTTAGGGAGCTCCTGCGTGGGAATCGACAGTTCGAAATAGCGATCAAAAACTTCCTCGCAGCAGACCCGTGAGTCTCGGTCGTTTCGTTCCTGGTTTTGCCCAATGGCCGCGGCGAGGGACAGCGATTCCTGCCTTTCTGCAGGCTTTACCAAGCGCCACGTCTGAGACACCTATCTCGCGAGCCAGAGTCAAAACTGGCGTCGACCAAACCTTCTCGAACAGCTCCTGGGCCGGGAGCGACACTGTTTTGTACATCGATAGGCCTCAGGTGAACTCAACCGAGTGTTTATCTTAAGACACGTTTTTTATCACAACTCGAAATCAAGTGGGTTGCTCCACCGAGCCATCAGGCACCTCAGGGCGGGCACATTTGCCTGGGTCTCGATGGCGATCACCCGATGATATCGTCGTGCTACCATCGGCGCATGTTAGGTGCCGGATGAGCACCTAGCGGCGACTCCTCCCCAACATGCAAGAAGCAGCCAGCACCATGAAAAATATCCAGCAAATTCAGAAAGAAGCACGCTCCGAGTCCATGAACAAGTGGATTGGGAGGCTGGAGTCTGAAACGGAGTTTGACGCAGAGGGATCTAGTCCTACCGAGAGAATGGAGGACATCATCGCGCAGATCAAAGCTGCGATGCAGCAGACGGGTATCGAAGCGCCAATCAATGAGCTGATCGAGAAGGCTTTCGAACAAGGTGTGCAGGCTGGATTCGCCAGAGCACTCTCAAAATTCTGTAAAGGTGCGATAACGGCTCGAAAGGTTCCAAACGAAGATGAGTGGGTACTCAGTACGCTGTCCACTCAGTATCAAATCACAGCTAAATTGCCGACAGCTTCAAATGAGGATCATAGAGCTACGGTCAAAATCAAGCTTGCAGATCACGGTTTCGAGTGATCATGACCACTGGAGTCCGCTCGTTAGGCGAAATTCTGTGGCGATTACTGTGAGCTTGCTTCTTCCCTACTGTCGTCACTGAATAGCGTCAATGGCGCTCAAACTGATCGGCATCGCAACGGAGTACGATATGCCCTTAGCCCCCTCTTTGATTGGCGACCTTTGGAGATTCCGTACCGCGCGTACCATGTTGCCCATTCTGGTTTGGTGCGCTAAGCACCGACGCACCATTTCCTATAGTCATCTAGATGCGGAAATCGTCCGTCGTGGTCTGGGTGCTCACACACACGCCGCAGCCTATGGGCGCGCCGCCGGCCTGGTAGGTGATGCGCTTTACGAGCTCGAAGAGCAACTTGGGCTCGAGCTACCGCCGCTGAATGCGCTGGTGGTTAACAAATACTCCCGCAGACCTGGTAGCGGCTGCAACGGCTATCTGGATCAGTTTGTTCATAGCCGCACCTTCGCGCAGCTAAATGATGACGACCAATGGGCTGTCCTTGAGCAGGCTTGGGACAAAATCTACAACTGCAGAAACTGGGAAGCCCTCCTCGAATATCTCGAAATGGAGGCACTTGCTGGCGCGGTGCCTTCCGAGTACGAGGATGACTACGAACAAGTGATCATCCCCAAAACCGGTGGCTTCTCCGGCGGTGAATCGGAACATCATCGACGGCTCAAGGAGTATGTCCTACGTCACCCAGATCTTGTGATTGAGTCGGATGCACACGATTGGGAGGGAGGCGTTGAAGTCATGCTCCCCTCCGGCGATTGCGCTGATGTGATGTTCCACAATGGGCCGTCGATGCTAGCTGTGGAGGTCAAATCTTTCATCTCTTCGGACGCTGACCTATCCCGTGGCATTTTTCAGTGCGTCAAGTACCGGGCCGTTGGAATCGCATGGCAACGTGCATTGCTGGAGGTTCCGGATGCGAGCGCCGTCCTGGTTATTCAGCAAGATCTTCCTCTGGAGCTCGCGATACTGGCAGAGCGATTGGACGTAAGGGTTGTGGTGGTGCCGGCTGACCTAACCGCAACGATGGATGACGAGTCATTGACTCTTCTGTCTGCGTAGCTCCACGAGCGACGGTTAGCATCGTGGCGCTCACTCAACGGCCAGGAGGCACTTTGGGGCTTCTATCTAGAAAAATGTAGTGCTCTATGGCGCGTAATGATTTGGCCGTTCCCGAACAACAGATGCTGATAAGCAGGAAGGATGACCTACTCCCGCTTCTTGAAGGGAAGGTCTTCCATGTCACTACGCTCCAAGGGTACGAGAAGATCCTGCAAGCTGGCGCACTGCTGCCGAACACTGGAGAGCATCGCTCTCCATGAATCGCCCCGGGTTTCGTAGACACCTCTTTGCCTTAAACTGAGGCCAATTAGGAGGTGCGATGAGCAACCCGCGTTACCCCGAAGAATTCAAAATCCAAGCGGTCAATCAAGTGACCGAAAAGAAGCTGCCTGTCGCTGATGTGGCAGCACGCCTTGGTGTATCGACGCATAGCCTCTATGCCTGGATAAAGCGCTACAGCAAACCTCATGAAAAACGGCAGCAAGACGATGATCAGCAAGCTGAACTGCGCCGTCTGCGAGCAGAGCTCAAGAGGGTTACTGAAGAGCGAGATATTTTAAAAAAGGCCGCCACGTACTTTGCCAAGGAGTGCGGCTGAAGTACGCCTTTATCAAGCAGCGAGCGGGCGACTACTCCATACGACGGCTTTGCCTGACGCTGAAAGTCCATCCCAGTGGTTATTACGCTTGGCTGTCTGAGCCGCAATCTGCCCGCGCTAAAGACGACCAGCGATTGCTAGGTTTGATCAAGCATTCATGGCTGGAGAGCGGCGGAGTTGATGGCTATCGCAAAATCCATGACGATCTGCGCGAGGTTGGTGAAGATTGTGGTCGGCATCGTGTGGCGAGGCTGATGCGTCTTGAAGGTCTGCGCTCTCAGACAGGATATCGACGACGCCCTGGAAAGTACGGAGGTAAGCCAGCAGTAGCCTCACCCAATTTACTGAAGCGCCAGTTCGATGTCGTAGAACCCAACAAAGTTTGGGTCACCGACATCACCTACATTCGCACGTATGAAGGCTGGCTGTATTTGGCTGTGGTGCTGGATCTGTTTCTCGTCAGGTCGTTGGCTGGTCAATGAAGTCGCAGATGACCAGTGATTTGGCCATTGATGCGTTATTGATGGCGGTTTGGCGGCGCAAACCGAAACAGGAAGTAATGGTTCACTCTGACCAAAGTAGCCAATACAGCAGCACCGATTGGCGTAGCTTTTTGAAGGCGAACAATTTAGTTGCCAGCATGAGCCGCCGAGGCAACTGTCATGACAACGCCGTGGTCGAGAGCTTTTTCCAGCTTCTGAAGCGGGAACGGATCAAGCGAAAAATCTACACCACGCGAGAAGATGCTCGTAGTGATGTATTCGACTACATCGAGATGTTCTACAACGCAAAACGCCGGCATGGTTTCAACAATCAGCTGTCACCGATAGAGTTTGAAAAGCGTTACACAATGAGCTTGCAAGGTGCCTAGAGAACCCGGGGCGATTCATTTTCACTTCTCAGTTAATGAAACAAAAATGATGTGGGAAGCTCTAATCGATCCTAAGTATGAGCTCTAACTGCTTGATTTCAGCTCAAGAGGCTCACTGGGAAGAAAGCACCAGATTTTCTTCGACGGTCTCTGCCGCCGCCCTAGAGTTCCATCTTCGCAGCACTGGCCGGCAACTTCTCAACGCTTTCAATCAGCCGATAAAAATGCCCCCTCAGCATTTCGTCTTCCAGGCTTTCATCCAGACGACCACGCAAGGCTTCGAGCTGGCGCGTGGCAACGGCAAAACTCCCACCGTGACTCAGTTCGTCCGCGTACTCGCCAAGGGTCGTCGCGATTTCATGGCACAGCTCAGCCGACACTGAGCGAGTCGGTGCTTCCCGTTGGCCATGGCTCAGCTCGACCTGCAGCGCGTCGCTGGTCATGGCGATGCTGCGAATACGCGCCAGCATTTCTTGCAGGCGGAATATCAGTACCTCCTGATGGCTTTCCGCGACCTGCCACCCAGGTTCCAGGGCGACCCTGGCCAGCATCGTTTCACAGGCGGCTAATTCGCTCCAGACTCGTGGGTCGTGAGGTGCTTGTCCGTTGCACAGCGAATCCGCAAGTCGGTCCAGCAACCCGGCCAATCGCCGACGCAGAGTCTCGCCTTCGGCTTCTGGCCATAGACAGGCATGAATCACCAGGGAGATGCCAACCCCCAACAACACACCGATCAGGCGGTCGCGGATTTCCGTGAGGTTGGTGCTAGGACCGAACTGTTCCAGCAAGGCCAGGGAAAAAGTGAAGACGATCTGGATGCCGGCGTAACTGATGCGTTCCGAACCCGCGGCGATCCAGGCCCCCAAGGCAATCACCGGCAGCGCCATGAACAGCAGGCCGACGATATCGTCGATCTGTGGGATGACCAGGACCACCATGGCCAGTGCCAGCACGCTACCCGTCAAGGCGCCGCCAACCCTCAGTACGGCGCGCATGCCGGTGGCTCCCAGGCTGGGCTGGGCGACGATCAGGCAGGTCAGCATGATGGTATGGATGCCTTGCCAGTCGGTGCCTATGTAGAACAGGTAACAAACCAGGGCGGCAAGCAGCGTCTTCAGGGAGAACTGGGCATAGACCGGGCTTGTGAACGCGTCCGGCACCAGGAAGGGCGTGCCCTGCTCTTCCTGTGCCACGTCGCCCGGGCTCTGCCCTGCCCCCGGCAAAGCCAGCAAGGCCAGGCGCATTTCCTCATAGACCCCCGGCAAACCCTGGGTATTGAGTTCGGCAAGCGGCACGCGCGCCTCCAGCGTCTGGCCAGTGCCCAGACCGAGTAGCGCTTGCCGCAGTTGTGCCGGGACCGGGCCCGGCGGCACCTCCGCCGGCAGCTGCGGCGCCAGGGTCAACAGCCGTGAAATACCGCTGACTCGGGCCAGATGGAACACTCGATCACGGCGGTAATTCGGGTCGCGCATGCAGGCGAACCGCAGCAGCTGTTGCGCCGCCAACAGGCTGCGCTGGAGGCTGGCGGTAGTGAAATCCGCGCTGCGCTGCTGACCGGCGAGACGCTCGGCAATCTGCTGCAGTTGTGATCGCAGGTGGCGCTCCAACTGCTTGGCCGGTTCCGCCGGAAGCAGCAGCGTATTGATCACCAGGGTCAAGGCGATCGCATAGCAGATGGCGGCCCAGACCCACAGCACCAGGCGCAGTACTACCTCGGCCTGGTCCGTCTGGTCGGCGAACGTCTGCACATAGATGACCACCAGGCCGACGAGAAAGAACACCACGCCGATCCTGGTCACCCGCATCAGGTAGACGCTGCAGAAAAAAAGAACGCTGGCCCCCAGTATCCTCGGCAGTGGAAAGCCGTAGGTGAACTTCAACAGCAGAATGGAAACCCCGATGGCCAGGGTCGCCCCGACCAGGAACAGCATGCCCACCAGGCGCGTCAGCACCACGTTGGTCTGCGTGACATAGAAGACCGCGATCAATGAGAGGGCCAGGAACGGCACCTGCAGAGTCATCGAGATGCCGATCACCAGCGCGCAGCTCAACAAGGTGCGCAGCATCAGGTTGGCCCGGCCCGGATACGGCTGCAGCTCATCCGCCAGGAAGCGGTACAGGCGCTCTACCCGGCTGCTTCCGGCGTTCATCTGGCGCCCTGGGCCGTGTTATCGGGGCGCAGCACGGCCACGGCCGAGGCACCGATGCGGAACAGTTCCGGATCAGGGGCCCGCACGGCGATTTTCACCGGGAAACGTTGCGAGACCCGCACCCAGTTGATGCTGCGCTGGACCCGGGGCAGGCCCTCGATAACGGTGCCGCCGTCATCCGGCAGGACGCCGTAGCTCAGGGAGTCGACCTGGCCCTGAAAGCGCTGGCCGGTATCGCTCAGCAGATAGAGGGTGGCCGCCGCCCCCGCCTTGATGTCCTTCAGGTCGGTCTCGCGAAAGTTGGCGATCACGTACCAATGGCGAGTATCGATCAGGGTGAACACCGGTTTGTAGGCCGAGGCGAACTGGCCGACGGTGGTGCGCAAGGAAGCGACCCGGCCATCGAAAGGTGCCCGGACCTCGGTGAACTCCAGGTTCAGCTCGGCGATGGAGATCTGCGCTTCGACTTCCGCGCGCTGCGCCACCAACGCATCCACCCCGCTCACCGCGGCGGCGGCCCGCTGGGCCTGCAACCTGGTGGCATTGAGCTCAGCCGCCGTCGAACGCTGCGCCGTTCGCGCCTGGTCCACCGCCTCCACCGAAACGAAGCCCCGGGCCAGGAGTTTTTCCTGGCGCTGAAAGGTGTCGTTCGCCTGGCTCGCCTGGGCCCGGGCGCGCTCGACCGAAGCCACCGCCGAAGCCGCCTCGTACTGCTGGGCGTTCACGCTTCTCTGGGTCAGCGCAATCTGCTGATTCAGGGTCACCAGCCGGGCCTTGGCCTGGTCCAGCGCATCCTGGTAGGGACGCGGATCGATACGCAGCAGCAGATCGCCCCTTTTGACCGATTGGTTGTCACGCACCGGCAGCTCGATAATCCGCCCATTCACTTCCGGCACCACATCGATGGTGTCGGCATAGACATAGGCGTCATCGGTTTTCGGGCTGGTTTCCAGGTGCCAGAGCACATAACCCAATACCGCGAGCGCAGCCAGAACGATCAAGAGCGCCGGCAGGCGGCTGCGCCGTGAAATTGCAGGGGAATCAGTCATGGAGTGCACGCATCTACGGGTAGAAAAAGACGAGCCACAGCAGCATCGCCAACAGGCCGGCCAGCGCCGGGTAGCTCAGCGCCAACGGGGCAAAACGCTCGTGTGCGCCCCACCTGCCCAACAGCCGATGGACAGCGAGGGTCCCCAGAACGCCGCCCACCAGGCAGAACAGCCAATCGGGGAAGGCCGCACCGAAAATCACCAGTGAGGGGGACAGGGAACAACCACTGAGCAGCAAGCAGGCAAGCACGAGCGCCCACCTGACGGGGAAGAATGAAGGCATGCAGTAAGCCAGGAGATCTGAGCGAGGATTCACCGGCACACGCTACCTTCAACATTCGGGGGCGGATATTGGAAAAAAACACATCTCGATTGTGAGAAACAACAAGCTCAAAACCCGCTGTTGAACTTTAAAGCGGCGCGTAAGAGCATGGATCGCTCGCCCGCCAGAACATCCCGTACAAGGAGCTCGCCGAAGTGATCCCGGTCCCCCTTATCAACTCGCCGCTCAGGGACTTCACCTTGGACTTCGCCAGAGCCCCTGAGGCAGTCACGGGACGAGTTCACGACGCCTTGATCAAGATGGAGGGCTACAACAACCTGTCCCCGGACGCGCGAAAGGACCTGGAAAGTTCATTGGTCTATACGGCGAAGCTCTGGTGCGAAGTACTGCTGTCCGGCGAGCGACTGCCCGAGGCGTTTGCCCTGGAGCTCAGGGAAATCGGGCGCCGGCGGGTCCATCAAGGCGTTCCCTTGCAGTCGTTGATGCGCGGATACAGCCTGGGCGCGCGGGAGATCTGGCGGACTTATCTGGAGCAGACCAAAGCCACTGACGAGATCGACAAGGAACAGCTGTTGAGCATTTCAGCGTTCACCTTCGATTTTTTCGACAGCGTTGCCGAGACCGTCACCCAGGCCTATCTGGACGAACAGATCCAGAAGACCCGCTGGCGGGAATACTTGAACCATCGGCTTTACCACATCCTGTTTCACTCGCCCCAGGAGGTGACGGAGTTCCAGCAGACCTTGCTGGCGCTCGGCATCGACCCGAGCATTCCTCGGGTGGCCCTGGCGCTGGATGTCGCCTTGCAGACCACCCAACCCTTGTTGCGCGAAGAGGAACTGGATCGCCTGACGCTCCTGATCGCGCGCTGCTTCAAGATCCCGGCCAAGGAACTGGTGCGCATCTGGTACCGGGACCGGCTGCTGGTCTGGCTGCCCGGTATTCAAGGCGAAACCATGAGCCAGTGCGACCAGCGAGTGGCCCGGCATGCGGCGTCCTTGCAGGCGCTTATCCCGCCACTGCGGTGTATCGGCCTCGGCATGGTGAACAGCGACGTCGGCGGCTGGGTCAGCTCGGCGGAGGAAGCGCTGAAAGCCATCGACCTGTTCGCCTGCGACCAGGGCGAACCGCGCATCCGGCGCTACTCCCGGGTGTTGATCGAAGACAGTGTCCGCAGCCATAAAAATGTCCTGCGCTATCTGGTGTCCCTGGTCGAGCAACTCAACAGCGAACCGGAACTCCTGCTGACCCTGGAGGCCTACTTCGCCCAGGGACGTCGCCGGAGCCAGACGGCCAAAATCCTCGATATCCATCCGAACACCCTCAACTATCGCCTGGGGCGTATCGAGAACCTGCTGTACGCAGACCTCAACGACATCAACTGGATCAGCAAGCTGGATGCCGCGCTGAGACTGCGCAAACACTCGATCAACAAGATCGAGGCCGATGACGAATGAGCTTCAGGCGCCTGCCCTGCTCCACCGCCGCCGGGATGCTCGCCCCCCTGCCTGAGCCCTCCCATCACGCGCACTAGCGCAATCCTCTTGAATGCTTGCCTGATCCTGTGGACTTGAGGGGTAGCGGATAGGAAACCCTTTACCCCTGGGCTAGAGTCCGACGACGAGGAGCCCGTCGTCATGCACCATGCCCGCGCCGGCCAGGCATCGCCCCTGGCCCCACCATCGCCCTGCGGATCGGCCAGATGCCGCCCGCCTCTATCCCCCTGCGTTGCAACAGACGCTTGTCCGCGGCGCGCGGGCGGCTCCAGCCCTTACTACTCTGTGTTGACCCGGAAGACGCCTCGCCGCGCCCTCCTCATAAGAACGAAGAACCACCAACCGACGATCAGCAGGTGAGCCATGGAACTACGAATCAACCAAAAGGCCTATCAGGTCGATGCCGACGCCGACACGCCGCTGCTGTGGGTGATCCGCGATGACCTGGGGCTGACCGGCACCAAGTACGGCTGCGGCCTGGCCCAGTGCGGCGCGTGCTCCGTGCTGGTGGACGGCAATGTGGTGCGAGCCTGCGTGACCCCGGTGGCCGGGGTGGTCGGCCGTGAGGTGACCACCATCGAGGCGATCGAAGCCGATGAGGTGGGCCAGCGCGTGGTCGCCGCCTGGGTCGAGCATCAGGTGGCGCAGTGCGGTTATTGCCAGTCCGGGCAGGTCATGGCGGCCACCGCGCTGCTCAAGCACAACCCCGCGCCCAGCGATGCACAGATCGAGGCGGCGATGGTCAACCTGTGCCGCTGCGGCACCTACAACGCCATCCGCACCGCCGTCCATGACCTTGCCGCACAGCCCGCCAAGAAGGAAAGCGCCTGATGAACACGTCCATCGACTCCGCTGAAGACCTCCTGAATTTGCCGCTGGGCGAACCGATCAACCTGTCCCGCCGGCGCTTCCTGGCCAGCACCGCCGTGGGCGCGCTGGTGCTGGGGTTCGGCCTGCCGCTCGGCTCGGCCCGGGTCCAGGCCGCCACGGCGAGCGCCGCGGAACGCGGGACCCAGGTGCCGGCGTTTCTCGAGATTCGCCCCGACGGCAGCGTGCGCCTGCTCAGCCCCTTCATGGAAGGCGGACAAGGCACCCACACCGCCATGGCCCAGATCGTCGGCGAGGAATTGGATGCCGATCCGGCCACCTTCGTGGTCGAGAGCGCGCCGCCCGGCGAAGCCTACGTGGTGATGGAAAACGGTATGCGCATCACCGGCGGCAGCATGTCGGTGCGCATGAGCTACCCGACCATGCGCCGCCTTGGCGCCCTGGCACGGGCCATGCTGCTGCAGGCCGGCGCCGAGCAGCTCGGCGTCCCGGTCGCGCAGCTGTCCACCGAGCCTGGGCGGGTGATCCACGCCGCCTCCGGCCGCTCCCTGGGCTACGGAGAACTGGCCGGGCGCGCCCTGGACATGCCCGTGCCCGACCCGGCCAGCATCACCCTGCGCGACCCCGGCCAGTTCCGCTGGATCGGCAAGCCGGTGAAGCGGATCGATGCCTACGAGAAATCCACCGGCAAGGCGCTCTACTCCATCGACCAGAAGGTCGACGGCATGCTCCACGCCGCCGTGCAGCATGCGCCGCGCCTGGGCATGACCGTGGGCAGCCTGCGCAACGAAGCCCAGGTCAAGGCGATGAAAGGTGTGCACTCCGTTCACCCGCTACCCGGCGCGGTGGCGGTGGTCGCCGAACGCTGGTGGCACGCCAAGCGCGCGGTGGAAGCCATCCAGGTCGACTGGCTGGAGCCTGCCGCCGATTCGCCGGTGCGGCCAATGCCCGCCGATTTTTCCAGCGATGGCTTCCGCGACTTTCTCGCCGCCCAGCAAGGCCCGGCCCGGGACGATGAGAATGAAGGCGATGTGACCGCCGCCCTGGCCAGTGCCAAGACCAGGGTCGAGGCCACCTACCACAACCAGTACCTCAACCACGCCCAGCTGGAGCCGCCTTCGGCCCTGGCACGCTTCAATCCCGACGGCTCGCTCGAGGTCTGGCTGCCCAACCAGGCGCCAGACATGTTCCGCGCCGATATCGCCAAACGCACCGGGCTCGACCTCGACCGAATCACCCTGCACTCGCCGCTGCTGGGCGGTTTTTTCGGCCGGCATTTTCTCTATGACTCGGCCAATCCCTACCCCCAGGCCATCGCCCTGGCCAAGGCCGTGGGCCGTCCGGTCAAGCTGATCTGGAGCCGCGAGGAAGAGTTCCTGCGCGATGCGCTGCGCCCGGTCGCCGTGGTCAAGTTCCGCGCCGGGCTGGACGCCGAGGGCCTGCCGGTGGCGATCGAGGCCGTGAGCGCCACGGAAGGCCCGACCGAAGCCATCGCCGGCAAGCAGGGCGAAAAACTCGACCCCACGGCCCTCGAAGGGCTGTCGGGCAAGTCCTATGCGATTGCCAACAAGCGCATCGCGCAGATCTACGTCAAGGGCCCGGCCATGCTCGGCTACTGGCGTTCGGTGGGCAATTCGCTGAACGACTTCTTCTACGAAGCCTTCCTCGACGAACTGGCGGACAAAGGCGGCCGCGACCCGTACGAGCTGCGCCTGCACCTGCTGCGCGACAACCCGCGGCTGACCACCCTGTTGCAGTCGGTGGGCGAGTTGTCCGGCGGCTGGAAGCGCGGCCCCTACACCGCCGCGGATGGCACCCGACGCGCCCGCGGCGTGGCCATGGCCTCGCCGTTCGGCTCCCACGCGGCGGTGATTGCCGAGGTGTCGATCGAAGGCGGCCAGGTCAAGGTCCATGAGATCTGGCAGGCCATCGACCCGGGCAGCATCGTCAACCCGGCGATTATCGAGGCCCAGGTCAATGGCGCCGTGGCCCTGGGCTTGTCCCAGGCGTTGCTGGAGGAAGCGGTCTACGTGGATGGCAAGCCGCGGGCGCGCAACTACGACCTCTATCCGATCCTGCCACCGGCGCGCATGGCGCGGGTGCAGGTCAGGATCGTCGAGAGTGGCGAAAAGATGGGCGGCATCGGCGAACCCCCGCTGCCGGCGGTGGCACCTGCGGTGGCCAACGCGGTAGCGCGGCTGACCGGCCAGCGCATCCGCAGCCTGCCCTTGAGTCGCTACACCTTCAGCTGACCGACAGAGGCCCCAGATGAACAACAGCCGATTCGCAAGAACCGCAGGCTGGCTGGCCCTGCCGTGCCTGGTCGCGGCAGGCCTGCTGGCCTGGTATGTCACCCGCCAGCCCGCCTCGCCCTTCGAACAGGAGCCGGTCGCCCAGGCCAGCTTCGATCCCGCCCTGGTGAGCCGCGGCGAGTACGTCGCCCGGCTCAGCGACTGCGTGGCGTGCCACAGCCTGCCGGGCAAGGCGCCCTTCGCCGGCGGCCTGGAAATGGCCACCCCGCTGGGCGCCATCCATGCCACCAACATCACCCCGGACCGGGACAACGGCATCGGCGCCTACAGCCTGGCCGACTTCGACCGCGCCGTGCGCCATGGCGTCGCGCCGGGCGGCCGGCGGCTCTACCCGGCCATGCCCTACCCGTCCTACGCCAAGCTCAGCGACGACGATATGCGTGCGCTGTACGCTTTCTTCATGAAAGGCGTGCAACCGGCCAGCCAGCCCAACGCTCCCGGGAACATTCCCTGGCCACTTAACCTGCGCTGGCCGATCGCGCTGTGGAACGGCCTGTTCGCCCCGACCACGGCTTACGCCACCAAGCCTGGCCAGGACGCGCTGTGGAACCGCGGTGCCTACATCGTCCAGGGCCCGGGCCACTGCGGCAGCTGCCACACCCCCCGCGGCCTGGCGTTCAACGAGCAGGCCCTGGACGAGTCCGGCGCGCCCTTTCTCGCCGGCGCCCTGCTTGACGGCTGGTACGCGCCAAGCCTGCGCCAGGACCCCAACACCGGATTGGGGCGCTGGAGCGAGCCGCAGATCGTGCAGTTCCTCAAGACCGGGCGCAACCGACATGCGGTGGTCTACGGCTCGATGACCGAAGCGTTCAACAACTCCACTCAGTTCATGAGTGATGAGGACCTGAACGCGATCGCCCGCTACCTCACGTCGCTGCCTGGCGATCCGCGGCGCGACGGCACGGCCTGGCAGTACCAGGCCGTGTCCGCCGTCACCCGCCTGGACAGTCCCGGAGCCCATACCTATGTGACCCGCTGCGCCTCCTGTCATGGCCTGGACGGTCAGGGCCAGGCCGAGTGGATGCCGCCCCTGGCCGGCGCCACTTCGGCCCTGGCCAGGGAAAGCGCGTCGGCGATCAACATCACCCTCAACGGCTCGCAGCGTATCGTCGCCGCCGGCGTGCCGGATGCCTACCGCATGCCGGCCTTTCGCGAGCAGTTGTCGGACCAGGACATCGCCCAGGTACTGACCTTCGTACGCGGCACCTGGGGCAACCAGGGGGGCGCGGTCGACGCACAAGCGGTGGGCAAGCTGCGCGCCCATACCGACCCGGCCAGCAGCAGCCCGATCGTCCTGCATATGCGCTGACAGACGACGCCCTTGCTCATTGGCGCGAGGGTCTCGCCTGCAATAAGCGGCAAAGCCGATTTTTTGAACCGGAGAGGTCCCATGGAAAGCATCGACTTACTGGTCCTGCGCACCGCCCATGACTGGCTCGAGGCCGGCCAGCGCGTCCTGCTCGTCACCGTCGCCCGCACCTGGGGCTCTTCGCCTCGCCCCGTGGGTTCGATGATGGCCCTGCGCGGCGACGGTCGCGTAGTGGGCAGCGTGTCGGGAGGCTGTATCGAGGACGACCTGATCCACCGCTACACCAGCGCCCATGCCGGCAGTGGCCTGCCGGACGGGCCGCCGCAAGTGGTGCGCTATGGCATCACGGCCGATGAAGCCCACCGCTTCGGCCTGCCCTGTGGCGGCACGCTGGAGCTGATCCTCGAATTCAAGCCGGCAAGGCCGGCCCTGGAACAGTTGTTGGCCCAGCTGGACGCTGGGCACCTGGTACGCCGCAGCCTGGACCTGGGCAGCGGCCAGGTATCCCTGGCGGTCAGCACCCAGCCGGAGCAGTTCAGCTTCGATGGCCAGCAGATGGCCAACACCCTGGGGCCTGGCTACCGCCTGCTACTGATCGGCGCGGGCGCTCTGGCCGAATACCTGGCGACCATGGCGCTGTTCAACGGCTTCCGGGTCTCGGTCTGCGACCCCCGGCCCGAGCACATCAGCGGCTGGAGCGTGGCGGACGTGGAACAACTGGTCGGCATGCCGGACGACGTGGTCCGGGCATTCGCCCCGGACCTGCGCAGCGGGGTCGTCGCCGTCAGCCATGACCCCAGGCTCGACGACCTGGCCCTGCTCGAAGCCCTGCACAGCCCGGCCTTCTACATCGGCGCTATCGGTTCGCGGCGTAACAGTCAGTCGCGCCGCGAGCGCCTGATCGAACACTTCGGCGAAAGCGAAGCCTCGCTCCAGCGCCTGCACGGTCCGATCGGCATCTACATCGGGAGCAAGACGCCCGCCGAGATCGCCGTGAGCGTCATGGCCGAGATTCTCGCCGCCAAGAACGGTGTCGCCCTGCCCCGCGCCGCGAATATTTCCAGGGCCAAGCGGGCACGCGAGCAAGCAGCCCCTGTGGCCTGACCGCTCAGTCGCAGCCCCGCGCCAGCTGCGTGAGATAGGCGCAGAACATATCGGCCATGGCGTCGGCATAGGCCTTGATTTCAGCGGCGGTGCGCGGGCTTTCCGAGAACTCCTTCCCCACGTTACCGAGCGTGCGGGTAAGCAGGTCGCTGGCCAGGTCGCGGACGGGCTGGGCTGCCTCGGGCAGCACCTCGAGCATGAACGCCTGGAAAATCTGCTCGCCCTGGGCCTTCACGGCGTGCGCTTCGGGGGCGTCGCGGTACAGCGGCGCGGCGTCGCTGAGCGCCACCCGCATCCCGGCTTCCGCGCACTCCGACTGGATGAACACCTGGACCAGCACCCGCAGTCGCTCCAGCGGAGCCTTGCCCACATCCTCGAGAATGCCGCGCAGCATCTGCGTGGTCTGTTGCCACTCATCGCTTTGCAGGCGAAACAGGATCGCCGCCTTGTTCGGGAAGTACTGATACAGCGAACCAATGCTGACGCCGGCCTTCTCGGCCACCCGGGCGGTGGTGAAACGCTGCGCGCCTTCCTTGGCCAAAACCTGAATAGCGGCTTCCAGGATCGCCGCGACCAGCTCCGTCGAACGGGCCTGCTGAGGGCGTTTGCGCGAGGAAACCTGCGGGCTCCGGCGGTTGCTCATGACGCGGCGTCAGGGCCGGAGCCAATGCGAATAGCGGATATGGCCACTTGTTAATACTCTCTAAATGCGACGAATCATTCGCATTCTAGTCATGCGCCACCAGGCGCTCAACTACGGACCGGACACCCATGACCCGCACATTGACCACCTCCCCGCTCGCCCCCCTGCTCGACCGTCTGTTCGAACAGGCCCAGGCGGCGACCAGCCCGGCAATCGCCGATATCTCCCGCGAAGAGCGCGAACGCCTGATGCACAGCAAGACCGAATACCGGGATTTCTATGGCCGTCTGAAGGACCTCTGGCTGCCGGTATCCCGGGAAACCGGCGAGCTGCTGTACCTACTGGCGCGCAGCACCAGGGCACGCCACATCGTCGAGTTCGGCACCTCATTCGGCATTTCGACCCTGCACCTGGCGGCGGCCATCCGCGACAACGGCGGCGGTCGCCTAATCGGCAGCGAGTTCGAGGCGTCCAAGGTGACACAGGCGCGCCAGCACCTGGTCGAAGGCGGCCTGGATGACCTGGTGGAGATCCGCCAGGGCGACGCGCTCCAGACCCTGGCGACCGACCTCCCCGAATCCATCGACCTGTTGCTGCTCGACGGGGCCAAGGCGCTGTATCTCGACATCCTGACATTGCTGGAAAGCCGCCTGCGGCCGGGTGCGCTGATCGTCGCCGACAACACGGATTACAGCCCGGACTACCTGGCGCGGGTACGTTCACCCGGCAGTGGCTACTTGTCCGTACCCTTTGGCGGCGACGTGGAACTGTCGATGTGGTTCGGCTGAGCCGACTCCGGATAGATCGCCAGATAGCGGTCGACGGCATCGCCGATGGTCGGAAAGAACGCGGCTTCGCCCAGCCGGGCGAACAGCCCGAAGCGCTTCAGCTTGTCCTTGACCGGGTCCTTCATCTCGGCCACACACAGCTTGATAGCTGCCGCGTGCAGGGTGTCGTCCAGCTCCGCCAGCATGTCGGCGGATGTCACGTCGACGCTGGTGACCGGTTCCGCTGCCACCACCAGCCAGCGGACCGGTGTTGGCGATGCCGCCACGGCGTCCAGCACCCGGTCGTGGAACAACTCGGCGTTGGCGAAGAACAACGGCGCGTCCCAGCGAAACAGGACCACGCCGGGCACCAGGTGTGCGTCGGGATAACGCTTGATGTCGTGATAGCCCCTGACCCCTTCCACCCGCCCCAGCACGGCCGAATAAGGTCGCCAGCCATCCCACAGGAACTCGATCACGGCGATCACGATGGCCAGTCCGATGCCCTCGATCGCACCCAGCACCGCCACACCGACGGTGCAGACGATCGACAGCCAGAACTCCCAACGCTGGATGCGGTAGATGCGCCGCAGGTCGCTGACCTCGATCAGGCCGATGGCCGAGGCGATCACCACCGCCGCCAGTGCGCTGGTGGGCAGGTTCTCCAGCAGGTCCGGTGCCATCAACAACAACACGGCAACGGCCAGCGCGCCGATGACGCCGGTCAGCTGGGTCTTGGCGCCCGCAGCCTCGGCCACGGGGGTGCGGGACGAACTGCTGCTGATCGCAAACCCCTGGAAAAAGCCGGCGGCCAGGTTGGCGACGCCGAGCCCGACCATTTCCTGATTCGGGTCCACATAGCTGCGGGTGCGCGCCGCATAGACCCGTGAAAGCACGCTGGTATCGGCGAACGAAACCAGGGCCAGGGCGCAGCCACCGATCAGCACCGGAACGATGTCGGCGCGGGTGATCCACGGGATGGCGAACGCCGGCAGGCCCTGGGGCAGCAAACCCAGCACCGACACCCCGGCCCGGGGCGCAAGGTCCAGTACCCCGACGGCGATGGTCGCCGCGGTGACCGCGAGCAGGATGCCCGGCACCCGCTTGCGGTCCTTGAGCAACAGGATGATCGCCAGGGTCGCCGCGCCGACCGTGAACGCGGTCCAGTTGGTTTGGCCTTCCATTATCGCGTTGGCGATTGCCCACAGGTTGCGCAGCGGCCCCTCGGCCTCCACCGAAAAGCCGAAGAATTTTGGCAACTGGCTGATCAACACCGTCAGCGCGATCCCGTTCATGTAGCCGTAGCGAATCGGCTTGGACAGTAGCTCCGTGACAAACCCCAGGCGTGCGATGCCGGCCAGGATGCACACCACCCCCGCCACGATCGCCATCATGCCCGCCAGGGCGACCGCACGCTGCGGCTCACCGCCGGACAGCGGCAGGACGACGGCGAGAATCACCGCAGCCAGTGAGGAGTCCGGCCCCAGTACCAGGATCCGGCTGGGGCCGAACAGCGCATAAGCGAGCAACGGCACGATGGTCGCGTACAGACCGTAGATGCCGGGCAGGCCCGAGGCCACGGCGTAAGCGATGCCGACCGGTACCAGCATGGTGGTCAGCACCAGCCCGGCCACCAGGTCGTAGCGCAACCAGGCCATCCGGTATTCGCGCAGCATGCGCAGTCCTGGCAGCCAGCGGCTCCAGCGCTGCAGATCGTCGCCGCTGGTGCGGCGGACAATCCGGCCGGGTTCCGGGACGGGAGGAGAAGCGTCCGAATGGCTCATTCGCGGCCAGGCCCGTGGCTCAGAATCGCTCCGGAATCCTGCGCAACGGATAATCCGACTCGCGATAGCCGCCGGGTTTCTGCCGTTTGGGCAGGACCACTTTTTCCCGTGGCACTTCCTTGTAGGGCACGCGGCTGAGGAAGTCGGAAATGATATTGAGGCGCGCGCGGCGCTTGTCGTTGGAGTCGGCCACCAGCCAGGGGCCGTGTTCGGTGTCGGTGGCCTGGAACATGGCGTCGCGGGCGCGGGAATAGTCATACCAACGGCTGTAGGACTTGAGGTCCATGGCGGTCAGCTTCCAGATTTTGCGCCCGTCCTTGATCCGTGCTTCGAGCCGGCGGGTCTGCTCTTCCTGGCTGACCTCCAGCCAGTACTTGAGCAGGATGACCCCCGACTCGACGATCGCCCGTTCCACCAGCGGGACGGCCTTGAGGAAGCCCACCGCCTGCTCTTCGCTGCAAAAGCCCATCACCCGCTCGACGCCGGCGCGGTTGTACCAGCTGCGGTCGAAGATCACCACTTCGCCCGCGGCGGGCAGGTGCGGCAAGTAGCGTTGCAGGTACATCTGGCTCTTCTCGCGCTCGGTGGGTGCCGGCAGCGCGACTACGCGAAACACCCGCGGGCTCAGGCGTTCGGTGATGGCCTTGATGGTCCCGCCCTTGCCGGCGCCATCCCGGCCTTCGAAGACGATGCAGATCTTCACGCCCTCCTTCTTCACCCACTCCTGCAGCTTGACCAGCTCGACATGCAGTCGACGCAGTTGCTCCTCATAGTCTTTCTTCGTCAGCTTCACGTGTCCCGCGGAAACGTCCTTGGTAGCGCCCTTCTTGCTTCTTGCCATGACCAGAACCTCATGCTGGCTTCCATTAATCGCGTGAGTCTAGTTCAGGATCCAGGATCTACAGGGCTCCCAGGCACATCAGGAGAACGACCGTCCGCTAGAAAATTCAGCTATTCCGGATGAAGTGCGCGATCCGCGTGGCGATCGCCTCAGGCGCATCTTCGAGGCAGTAGTGACCCACACCGGCAAGACGCTCGATGGGAGCCGTCGGGAACAACGCCGCGAAGAGCGGCAGGAAATGCTCGGCGCCAAGGGTGCGGTCGGCTTCCCCCCAGATCGCGAGGGCCGGTTTGTCGCCCATCGCACGCACGGTCGCCGCCTCCGGGGTTTCAAAGCGGTGCGTGCCGGTCGCGAAACCTTCCGCCCAGCCGATGGCGCCGAGACAGTCGGCTGGGTTGGCAAAGGGGGCGCCATAAGCAGCGAGCCAGTTGTCAGTGATGATCGTGTGATTCTCGAAGCCGTTGAGCTTCAGGGTGCTCAGGATGTTGAACCCCAGTTGCCCGAGCACGCACCTCAGGCTGCCCTCCGCTACCGCGCCAGCGATCCAACGGAACCACGGCGAATCACCGCCGTTCGCCGCCACGCGATCCAGCAGATCGGGCTGACCAAAGGGCGTCGGGGCATTGGCCGTCACAACGCGCTGGATGCGGTGGGGATGGCGTGCGGCAAGGCCCATACCGACAGGGCCACCAAAGTCGTGCATGACCAGCGTCACGCGGTCGAGATCGAGCGCGAGCACGAAGCGCTCCAGGTTGTCGATGTGATCCTGCAGCCAGTAGCTGCGATCCGACGGCGTTGCGCTTTTTCCGAACCCCATGTGATCGGGAACGATGACGCGATGAGTGGAGCTGAGCACCGGGATCAGATGGCGAAACAGATAACCCCACGTCGGTTCGCCGTGCAGGCACAACACCGTCTCGCCGTCGCGTGGTCCTTCGTCTACGTAGTGCATGGGAAAACCGGAGGCATCGTCGAAATGCGGGGCGAACGGAAAAGTGCCACCGAAGGTGGCGTCGAACGGGATCATGGGGAGCTCCTTTCAGTGGCCATGGGGGGGTAACTTGGTTTCAACATGAAACCAAAATGAGCATAGAGCGCACGTTTTTTGTTTGCAACCCGCGACGATGGGCACGCCACGACAGAACGTGTGAAACAAAAAAAGGGCGTCCTGTGGGACGCCCTTTTCCTGACTGCGTGATTTGTGCCGGCAGCTCACCCGGAAGCCTTGCTCGCCGCCAGATAAGGCGCCAGGCGCCGGGCCATTTCCTCGCCGAGCGCCTGCAGGCCGCTCATGGGACGGACCATCACCTCGAACTCGACGATCTTGCCGGCTTCGTCGAAGCGGATCAGGTCGATGCCCTTGAGCTGGCGATCGCCGACCCGGGCGCTGAACTCCAGCACCACGCTCAGGCCGTCGGCCGTGACCAGTTCGCGGTGATAGGCGAAATCGACGAAGACCTTGCTCACGGTATTGAGGATGGTCGAGACCACTGGCACGCCCGGGTAAGGCGTATGGGCCATGGGCGAACGAAAGACTACGCGCGAATCCAGCAGCTCAGGCAAGGCGCTCAGGTCGCCCTCGGCAATCATGGCGTGCCAGCGCCGCAGGGATGCGGCGGCCTGGGGATGCAGTTTCAGATCGGACATCTTGTGCTCCTGTCGCTTGTTGTTATCGGACGGTGGAGATCGGGTATCGGCGATGCGTGCCCGGCCACCATAAGCGCCGGACACGACGCCCAACAATGATCGCAAATGACACTTGGCTGATCGCAACGAGCAATTCGCACCGGGCTCAGGCCTGGCAGAGCCGCTCGAACAGCCGGCGGTGCTGCGGGAACAGTGTGCTCAAGCGCTCTCTGTCGCCCAGTTGCATGTCCGCGTAGTCGAACCCGGGGCAGACTGCCTCACTGATCAGGCCATACCCCGCCACGCCGGGCAGCAACCGCGACGCTTTCCACACCCCGCCGGGGACATGCAGCTGCAGGTACTGCCCGGCCCGGACATCGCTGCCCATCACCAGGGTCTTCAGGGTGCCGTCCGGGTACAGAAGGACGTATTCGAGGGCATCCCCGAGGTGGAAGTAATGCAGGATGTCGGACTGGTTCAGATGAAACTGACCGATGGGGGAATCCCCGGTCAGCAGGTAATAGATAGACGTCATCAAGTAGCGCGGCCCGCCGGTGCAACCGAGCATCGGCCGCTGGTCCGCCTGGAAGGTCCTGCGGTAATAACCGCCTTCGGTGTGCGGTTCCAGGTTCAGGGTGGCGAGCAGTTCTTCGGCGCTGCACGGCGCGTTGTGGCGGGTGGGGTTGGTCATTGGGGCAGTCGCAGGTCAGGAAGTTGCTTGCAGCCTAGCAGCCCCTCGCCTCAGTGCTCGCAACGGGCCCGGGCGGCGCTACGGACGGCCCGGGTCATGCAAACTTACGCCGACCGGGGAGCGGCTGCCGTGCCTTTCGGCAGGGCCTTGCGGGAGGCCGCCAACTTGCGACGGATGTAACGCACGACCCACACCAGCAGCATGCACAGGCTGACCACCACCGGCATCAGGGCGATGTTGACGATTTTCAGCCTCCTTCCCAACTCATCGATATCGGCGTTCAACTGGTATTGCACCTCACGCAGCTCCTTGCGGATACGGGTTTTCTCCTGCATGAACTGGCGGACCGTCGCCTGCTGTTCGGGGCTGAGCGCCTGGGATGTGTCCGATGGCAACTGCAGCAGTTTGTTTTCCGTCTCCTCCAGGCTGTCCTCGAGGGCCAGGCGCTTGGCCCTGAAGCTGGTTTCGGCCTGGCGCCGCAACTGCTCCACCACCACGAACGGGCGGCTGTAGGGGCCACGGGAACGCAGGCTGTTCAGGGCATCCGAACCGGCCAGGTTGTCCAGGGCATTGAGCACGAAGGACCCGTTGTCCGCCCAGGGCCGCGGCACCTGGCGGCCGTTGCTCTCCTGCACGTCGAGCCACAGGCGGTCGCTCAGCAAGTCGGTATCGGCCACCACCACCAGGTTGACCTGCTCTACCTGCTTGAGCCCGTCCTTGCGGCCTTCGATACCCTCGGCAAAAGCCGACTGCACCGGGCCTTGTATCCGGGCGGCAATCACATAACGCTGGCCGGGCTGGGCCAGGTCGCGCAACACCTGTTGCGGGTCCGCCGGTTTATCGAAGCGCTCCGCCTCGAAGGGCTTGGCCGAATCCGAGCTGTACATCAGCGGCGTGAAACGGGTGCTGGCCCCAGCCACCGGCTCGAGGATGCCGGCGGTGGTCAGGGCGATGAACTCAAGCCCGGCGGTACTCGGATCTTCCTGGCTCAGGGCCGCTTGCGGTACGCCGATGGTGAACGGTCGCGGCAGCGCCGGCTCGCCCTCCTTGGCGTTTTCGAACAAGGCATAGAGGTTGTCGCCCAGGACCTTGCCCGGCGGCATCCGGATGCCCCAGGCCTTGAACAGGGGCTCGAGACCGGAGGACTTGTCCTTGCTCTGGACACCGAAATACTCCTCGCCGGTGTCCTGTTCGCTGTAGGGATCGACGAAAGCCATCACTCTGCCGCCGCGCAGCACGAACTGGTCGATGGCGTACAGGGTCGGCTGCGACAGTTTTTTCGGATGCAGCAGCATCAGCACATCGACGTCTTTTGGGATGTCCTGGGTGTCGGCCTTGATTGCCTGCAGATCGAACTCCCGGCGCAGCTCCTGGATCAGGGCCCAGGGCTCGGTCTTGCGCTGCGTGCGAATGTCGAATCCACCATCGGCCGGCAGGCTGCTCAGCAGCCCCAGTGTCGGCCGCTTCGGGTTGGCCAGGGTCTGCACCAGGCGGCTGACGTCGTATTCGAGCAACGCCTCCTGGTCCGGTGCAAAGAACTCGATCGTCTGTGCATTGTTCTGCCCATCGATACCGGCCAGGCCGAAGTACACGGGCGCCCCACCCTGCCCCAGCGCCACAGCCTCCAGGCCAAACTCGCTGGCCTTGTCCTCCGCCTCGGAAAACGGCAGCGGGTCGATGACATGCAGGCGGATCTTGCCGGCGGACTCTTGCTCGTAGACTTTGAGCAGTTCCCGGACCCGCATGGCATAGCTGCGCAGCGGCGCCAGCTCTTTCGAACCGCTGTCGGAAAAGTAGAAATACAGGTCCAGCGGTTGCTTGAGCTCCGCAAGAATCTGTCGGGTGCCGGCGCTGATGGAGTAGAGCTTGTTCTGGGTCAGGTCGAGGCGAACGCCAGTGAGCAGCAGCCCCGAGGCCATATTGAAGGCCAGGAACAGCACGGCGATGAGCAACAGGCCGGAGCCGGAATACAGCATGCGTTTCATAGGTTTGCCCTCACTCGGCTTTCTTCAGGTTGACCGTCACCACAGTGGCCATCAGCCAGGCGACAATCACGCTGATGAAATAGAGGAGATCGCGCAGGTCGATCAGCCCTTTGCTGATCGCGCCAAAATGCGTCAGCAGGCTCAGCGACGCGAACAGGTCCAGCAGCCATTGCGGCGCCCATGGATTGAGCGCATCCAGTACCAGGGAAAAGCCGCAGGCGACGAACAGGAAACACACCGTGAGCGCGAGGATCAGGGCGATCACCTGGCTCTTGGCCATGGCCGACATGCAGGAACCGATGGCCAGGTAGGCGCCGGCGAGTAGCCAGCTCCCCAGGTAGCCCGCCAGGATTGCACCGTTGTCCGGATTCCCCAGGTAATTCACAGTCAGCACCATGGGCACGGTCATCAGCAGAGTGATGCCGGCGACCACCCAGGCGGCAAGGAACTTGCCGACCACCGCTTCGAAGCAACTCACCGGCAAGGTCATCAACAGCTCGATGCTGCCGGACTTGCGCTCCTCCGACCACAGGCGCATGGCCAGGGCCGGCAACAGCAACAGATAGAGCCAGGGGTGGACATCGAAGAACGGCACCAGGTCCGCCTGGTTACGCTCGTAGAAACTGCCCAGATAGAAGGTGAAGACCCCCGAAAGCACCAGGAAGATCTCGATGAACACGAAGGCCAGCGGCGTCGCGAAGTAGCCGCCCAGCTCGCGCTTGAAAATCACCGGTAACTGCCTCATGCCGATTCTCCTCGGGTCAGGGTCTGGAAGACCTCGTCGAGGCGGCCCTGCTCCAGCTCCAGGCGTTTCATCTTCCAGCCTCGCGCCATGACCAACTCGTTGACCTGGGGAAAAATCACCTCGCCGGGTCGGGCCAGCAGCGTCAGACTGCCCTCGGCCGGGTTCTCTTCGACGCCCGCCACGCCCGGCAATACCACCAGGGCCAGCAGGTCCAACGGCCCGTCGGCCTGCAAGGTCACGGCCTGGCGATAGCGGGAACTGCGCTCCAGTTCATGGGGCGTGCTGTCGGCCAGGATCCGGCCGTTGCTGATGATCAACGCGCGGTTACAGATCGCCGCGACTTCTTCGAGGATATGGGTCGAGATGATCACGATCTTGTCCTGCCCCACCCCCTGAATCAGGCGGCGAACCTGTTGTTTCTGGTTCGGGTCGAGCCCGTCGGTGGGTTCGTCGAGGATCAGCACCCGGGGATCGTGCAAGATCGCCTGGCCCAGGCCGACCCGGCGGGTAAAGCCCTTGGACAAGGTCTCGATGCTCTGCCGACGCACATCGCCCAGTTCCAGCAGGTCGGCGACCCGATCCACCCGTTCGCGCTTTTGCTTGCCGCCATAACCGCGAATGCGGGCAATGAACTCGAGAAAACCCTGTACCGTCATGTCGCTGTAGCAGGGAGCGCCTTCCGGCAGATAGCCCATCTGCCGCTGGGCCTGGCGGGTCTGGGTGCGGATGTCGAACCCCAGGATGCTCGCGGTGCCGGAAGTCGGCGCAAGAAAGCCGGTGAGCATCTTCATCGTGGTGGATTTGCCAGCCCCGTTTGGCCCGAGGATCCCCAGCACTTCTCCCGGACCGATATCACAGGACAGATCGTCTACCGCGACCTGTCCGGAAAAAGACTTGGTTAATTTGGATATTTCGATCATGGCTTCCAGGTTCGGCAAGATGAAGTCCGATATGAACAGCACAAGGCCATTCATATTCAGCAGCAGTCAGGGTTTGATAGTGTGAACAGTGTCAATAACTGTCTATGACGAAGTGGGCGCAACACAATACACGTTGAGTTTTTTGATTAGGCATAAGCCCATGCGAACAAGATCATTCTATACAAATATAGGATTTATCCTTTTCGGCAAAGGCATTGCTCTTAAAGCCTGCCACTATTGATTGCTAGTATTCTACGGCGCATATTTTTGAGCTTACTGGGTGATACATGCTCTTGCGCACTATGTTCATTGAAACCAAAGAACGGGAAATGCTGACAGCCGCTTTGCTTTGCAGTTTCTCCGTTCCAGAGGCAGGCCGGAACTTCCTCGCCTATAGCCTGAATGAAAGCGTCGATGACGATAATCTACGGATTTATATCGCCTTGTTGTTCAACGAAGGGGGTCATTACCGGGTGGGCGCCCTGGAGTCCGATGAGGACGGTCAACTGGCGACACGGCTGTTCAGCCAGATCCTGCGCGAGGCCGACACGGGAGAACGCCGTGACAGCGATGTGGCCTACCATCTTGTGGACCTGAACAAAAAACAGCTGGCTCCCGTTACCACCACGGAGCACCGCGTGGTGAGCGTCAAGAAGGAATGGATCGCCAGACTGCTGAGTTTCCAGGCATCGGCCCACTATGGCCCGGCGGTGGAATACTCGCCCATGCTGGTGAATCTCGACGACGAGCTGCTTAACGCCGCCATGGCGCAGCTCGACGAACAGTCGGGGGCTGGCGTCGATGAACAACGGACCGTACAAGCTTGCGAGGCGGAAAACCTGCAGCAAACGCAGACGCCCCCCGTCGAATCCCGTTACTCCGATACCGGCCCAGTCCCCGAGCCCACCACGGAGCATGGGCCTGAATGCCAGGACCGGGATTGGCCGTTCCCCGGAACCGATCCCGAGCACTTTCTGCAGGATATCGAGGCGAGCCTGCAGGCGTTCTCCGGCATCGCCCAAAAGCTGACGCAACAGAAACAGCAAAGCCAGGCGCAACGGCAGACCCTGGACACCAGGGAGCGCCAATTGCAGGAAAGAGAGCGACAGCTCGCACAGAAGGAAGAACAGTTGCTGCAACTTCAGGAGCAACTTCATCAGGCTCAGCAATCCGACAATACGCTACAGACCCAACAAGAGGCTCGGCAGGCCGAACTGGATATTCGTGAGGAGGCGTTGCAGCAAAAAGCCAAGGCGCTGGCGGAACAGTTCAACAAACTCAGTCAGGCAAGGGACAACTTCCACATGCTGCTGAAAAGCCTTAATGAAACCGTTCGGTTCAATGAGAACGAACTAATCGAGTGAGCGGTCATGGCCTGTGGCAGATAAAAACCGGTTAATGACGGGCAGTGATTTCAAGAGTCATTGGACTACAAGTTTCCTGACGGCGATTGTTTGCCCGCTGGCTCATGACTCATATAACGGCTTTTCACCTTATCGATATAACCGTCATTGCGCATGGCCTCTATGGATTTTGCCATCTTCGCCACGAGATCGGCGTCGCACACCTTGGAGCAGGCCAGGTAAAGGTCATGGCTCACCAGGGGCGGACTCATCAGCAACGTGCGTTTGGAAACCCGATTCCAGATATAAGTGCTTTCCTGAACCCCGTTGAACCAGGCGTCCACCCTGCCCTTCAACAACAACTGCGCCGGGTTTTCGCCGATCTTGATCGCATAAATCTGCTCCGGGGCGAAGCCTTTGCTGCGCAGTATCTCTTCCTGGGCACTGCCCAGCCCTACGGCGATGACCTTGAAGCGCTGTCGGGCTTCTTCGAAGTTCGCCACTTTATGCTCGAGACTGAAGAACGCCCTGTCCATCTGCATGATCGGCGCAATCCAGGTAAAACGATCTTCCCGCTCGGGCGTGCGGGTGAGCGGCGCGATGAGGACATTGTCTTTTTCAATGGCGTATTTCTGCGCTCGCGCCCACGGCAGAGCCCTGGGCTCGATGTTATATCCGGCCCTTTTCAGGGCCTGCAACACAACGTCCCCGACGATGCCATGGCGCTCGCCGTCGCTGGCGATGGTCAGGGGCGGTGCCTCCGGAATCAGAAACTCGATGGCTTCATGGGCCTGGAGGGCCGGAGCCGTCGAGACAAGCAACGGCAGCAACAGCGTCAAGAACGATGTGCTTCTGGCTGGTGTTTCTCTAATCACACCGCGAGCCTCTTTGGGGTCGATGTCGTTATTCGGGCTGCTGGCAGTATACGACGGTGATAAATACCGCGAGCACGGGCCCATGGCATTCAACCGGAAGGATGCTGATTCGGGCCGTCAGGGCTCGCCAGGTCGACACTGAAACGACAACCGTTGGGCTCACGGCTGTCGAGGCTCACCCGCCAGTGCTGATGGCCGCAGATGCGCTGCACCAGGGACAACCCCAGGCCCAGGCCTTCGCCCCGTTGTTCGTCACCGCGCACGAAAGGCTGGAACATCGCGTTGCGCTTCTCCTCGGGAATACCGATACCGCTGTCCTCGACGACAAACCCCTGCTCAAGCAGGCTCAGGCGGATGAAGCCGTGATCGGTGTAGTGCCAGGCATTGCGCAGCAGATTGCCCATGACCGATTGCAGAAAGGTCAGGTTGTAGCGCTCGCCCGAGTCAGGTCCGGTGTTGTAGATGAACTCCAGCCCCTTGTCGCGAATCAGCTTGCCCCAGATCTCCACCAGGCAATCCGCCGCTTCCTTGAGGCTGGCGCTGGCCCTCAGATGGGCGGGACGGCTCTCGGCATGGGCCAGCATCAGGAATGTCTCGACCAACTGGCGCATTTCATCGCTGGCCCGGCCAATCCGCCCGACCTGGGCCTGTGAGCGGGCGTCGAGCGAGGCATTCTCGAGCAGCAGCTCGCAGGAGCTGGCCAGAACCATCAAGGGGGTGCGTAACTCATGGCTGACATCGCTGGTGAACATTTTTTCCCGGCGCAGGGCGGCCCGTAAGCGGCCCAGGGTCTGGTCGAACGAGGTGGCCAATGCGCCAACCTCGTCGTTCGCATAGTCCGGAGCCAGCGGTGGCGCCAGTGCCAGCAACTGATCGCGATGGCGTACCTGTCGGGCCAGGCGTACGACCGGCGCCATGACCCGTTTGGCCAGCAACCAGCCCAGGAGAATGGCCAGCAGGATGCTCAGGATGAAACCCGCCGCCACCACCGAGAACAGCAGCCGCTCCCGTTGTTTCAGGCTGATCTGGTCCCGCAGCAGCACATACCGGCGGCCATCGACCGATCGGCTCATCGCAAAGTAAGGCTGCCCCTCGAACACCACTTCCTGGAAGCCTTCCGGCAAGGTGCTGAGGGATGGCGGCAGGCTGAGGTTGGCAGCACCGTCCTGGACGAAGAACAGCTCGTCCCTGTCCGGTCGGTGGGGCCATTGTTCGGCGTTTTCCGCAAGCAGCAGACGGTGCAGATTGCCACTGAGACTCAGGGTGGTCAGCTTGTGTTCCACCACATGCACGGTGGCAATGATGCCCAAGGCAAAAAAGCCCGCGACCAGCGCCGTCATCAGGGCGAAAACCAGCACGATCCGCCTGTTCAGGCTTTGCTTGAGATCCATGTCCACCCACGATTCGAGTGCAGATTCGTCATTCCGATCGCTGCGATTTCCAGCGGCCTGCGCTTGTCAGCGCTCAAGGCACCTTCAAGACCCGAGAGCCGGCTACCGAGTACAGCATAACCTTCGAATCCTGCAATCGCGGCCGGCAACTTTCAACAACTAATACGGCCTTGGAAAATAGCCAGCAGGCTAATTAACGACACCCGAGACGATAATGATTCGCTAAAGAAATACTTGTTGATTTTTTCACATCCATTTCACCTGTCGCACCCTAGATTCCCCGCTGTGTTGGAACTCATCGCTTTCTCTTCGAGCTACTCCTACTTGTCGCGCCGTGCCGGCAGCGACGAATTTTATCGGCTCATTTCCAGTCCAGTGGTGAATCTTTGGTAGTGCGCATCGGAATAAAACGGCTGGCCGCTCGTCTGCTGCTAGTGGCCATGGCGGGCGTGCTGCTGGCGGGGTTCGCATTGTGGCCGAGGTCGCCACTGAACCTGGTATCCGCCGCCGACCTGCGAACCTCTGGAATCCTCGAGCAATGGCAGGCCGGCAATGTGGTGGTGCTGGTGCGGCATGTCGAGCGTTGCGATCGCTCGCCTCATCCTTGCCTGGGGCCGGCGGATGGCATCACACGCCTGGGCAGCGAGGCAGCTGTGCGCCTGGGCGCGGCCTTCAAGGCCCTGGGCATGAGCCGGACCGATGTACTGAGCAGCCCGATCACCCGCACCGCGCAGACCTCAGCCTATATGTTCGAACAACCGACAGCCGCCCAGGAATGGCTGGCCAGTTGCGGCAAGCCCCTGCGTGACGATGTCGTCGCCCACAAGTCGGCGCACCGCAATCTGCTGCTGGTGACCCACAGTGGTTGCATCAGCGACTTTGAAAGCCAGACCGGCTTCAAGCATGCGCACGCCAGCGAGTACGGCAGTGCGTTATTCGTATCCCTGGAGGCGGGACAAGTAAAAGTACTGGGCGTGGTCAATGAAGAAAACTGGCCATCGTTGCTGAACCGAACGCTGTAGGTTTTTTCTTACATGTTTTTCAGTTTGCCCGTTTCAAGAAAACCCACTAAAAGCTTGCCCGGAATTAATAAGTTACTTGTTTTTTAATCCGCTTACTGGACGGCAGCGCTTTTCAAGCTTGAATACGCATCAGCCTGGTCTTGGCAACTACCAGACACCTTTCCAGGCACACCTAATAAAAATAGAAAGTTGACCCTGCCATCAGGAGCCGAGGGATGTTACGCGCCAATTTCTGCTGTTCGTTCAGCCAGCCAGTCGATTGTCGACCGGCTACCGGTCATGAGCCTTGCCGCGGGAGTCGTCGTCCATGATTCGACGCTCGACCCTGCCGTTGATGCTCGTGGCTTTCGTGTTGTCGTTTTACCTGTTGCCCCTGGCCTTCCATGGTTTGTGGATCCCCGATGAGACCCGCTACGCGCAGATCAGTCAGGAGATGCTGCTCAATGGCAACTGGGTATCGCCGCACTTCATGGGGATTCGCTATTTCGAGAAGCCGATTGCCGGTTACTGGATGATCGCCATCGGCCAGGCCCTCTTCGGCGACAACCTGTTCGGAGTGCGGATCGCCTCCGCGCTCAGCACCGGCTTGAGCGTGGTGCTGGCCTACCTGATTGCCCAGCGCCTGTGGCGGGACCCGCGCAAGTCCTTTGCCGCCGCCCTTCTCTATATGAGCTTCGGCCTGATCGCCGGGCAGGCGGGTTACGCCAACCTCGATCCGCAATTCACCCTGTGGGTCAACCTCAGCCTGGTGGCCTTGTGGTTTGCCATCGATGTGAGCACTACGGGGCAGCGCATCCTGGCCTGGGTGGTGCTGGGCATTGCCTGCGGCCTTGGCTTCATGACCAAGGGGTTTCTCGCCTGGTTGCTGCCGGCCCTGATCGCCCTGCCCTACATGATCTGGCAACGGCGCCTGGGCCAACTGTTGCGCTACGGCCCGCTGGCGGTGCTGGTGGCCGTGCTGGTCAGCCTGCCCTGGGTCTTGAAGATCCATGGCCAGGAACCTGACTATTGGCGCTTCTTTTTCTGGCACGAGCACATTCGCCGCTTCGCCGCCGAGGACGCCCAGCACACCCGTCCCTGGTGGTTCTATCTGCCGATGTTGGTGGTCTCCAGCCTGCCATGGGCGGCCTTGCTGCCGTCCACCCTGAACCAGGCCTGGCAGCAGAAGCGCAAGGCCGGGATCGGCTTCCTGCTGCTCTGGCTGGTATTGCCCCTGGTGTTTTTCAGCCTGTGCCGGGGCAAGCTGCCCACCTACATCATGCCGTGTCTCCTGCCGCTCGCCCTCTTGATGGGCCACACCCTGATCGAGCGCCTGAACCAGGCCCGCGGGCGCGTCCTGCGGATCAACGGCCTGCTCAATCTCGGCATTGCCCTGCTGGCATTAGGGGCGCTGATCTACCTGCAGGTCACCCGGCCGGTGTACGGCCATGGGGAGATGTTCAGCCTGTCCCTCGGCTATATGGTGCTGATGGGCTGGATCATCGCCAACGCCCTGCAAGCCCTGCGCCCTCTGGCGCTGTGGGCGGCGCCCGCGCTGGGTATCGGCCTGCTGGTGGCCCTGCTGCCGGCGGCGATGCCGGCTCATATCGTGGCCAGCAAGATGCCGGACCAGTTCATTGCCGAGCATCAGCAGGAACTGAGCCAGACCAGCCGCTTGCTGAGCAACGACCTGGGCGCCGCTTCGGCGCTGGCCTGGCGCCTGCAGCGGCCGCAAGTGGACCTGTACAACACCGTCGGCGAGCTGAAATACGGCATCGCCTACCCCGACTCGGCCGCCCGCTCCATCGACCTCACGCAGGTCCGGCAATGGATGACCGACGCCCGCAAACAGGGCTCGGTGGGGGTGGTGATGCGGGTCAACAACGCCGAAGAGATGCATGAGCTCGAGTTGTTGCCCGTGGATGGCAAGCGCTACGAGCGCGGCAACCTGACCATTCTGATCTTCCCCCGGAGTCAGCCTTGAGTCTTTTCCGGTGACCGGCATCGCTGCTTTCCGTGACCAGGCGTGCCTCACCGCCGCCTGGCACGGCCCTGCCGGCAAAAAAACTGAACCCTGGCTGTCTGCTTCTCAGATAAACGGTGCCTTGCCCTATTTTTCATATTCGTTTCACATTTTTCCGCTTAATCTCGGGCCCTTGAACCTATACGCGACAGAGAATGTTCTGGGCACGACCTGGGGATTGCTCTGAATTCACTTATAACGCTTTGATCCGTATTTACTTTTTTTCAGTTTGGTCTTTACTCAAGCACGGCAAGGAATTGCTCCCAATGGCTCAACCATGGACAAGCGCCAATGACTGCACTCGCCTCATTCAGCACATAAATAACAACCAGAACTATCCGCACGCTGCACACATCGTTTGCCCCTTCGTTCTCTGACGTTTTCTTCACCCGAGGTCTCAATGAACCAGGCTTTCCTTCCTTTCTCGCGCCCGAGTATTGGCGATGAAGAGATTGCAGCGGTCGAGCAGGTTCTACGTTCTGGCTGGATCACCACCGGACCGAAAAACCAGGAGCTCGAGCAGCAATTCGCCGCACGGGTCGGCTGCAAGCACGCCGTGGCGTTGTCGTCGGCCACCGGTGGCATGCACATCACCCTGCTCGCCTTGGGGATCGGCCCTGGCGATGAAGTGATCACCCCTTCGCAGACCTGGGTGTCCACCGCCAACATGATCTGCCTGCTGGGCGCGACACCGGTATTCGTCGACGTCGACCCGCACACCCTGATGACCGACGCCGCCACCATCGAAGCCGCCATCACCCCCCGCACCAAGGCGATCATCCCGGTGCATTACGCCGGCGCCGCCTTCGATCTCGATCCGCTGTATGCCCTGGCCGACAAGCACGGCATCGCCGTGATCGAAGACGCCGCCCATGCCGCCGGCACCACCTATCGCGGCCGCGCCGTCGGTGCCCGGGGCACGGCGATCTTCTCTTTCCATGCGATCAAGAACATGACCTGCGCCGAAGGCGCGATGTTCGTCAGCGATGACGAGGCCCTGGCCAACCGCGTGCGCATGCTCAAGTTCCACGGCCTGGGCGTCGACGCCTACGACCGCCTGACCCACGGGCGCAAACCCCAGGCCGAGGTGATCGAACCCGGCTTCAAGTACAACCTGGCGGACATCAACGCCGCCATCGCCCTGGTCCAGCTGCAGCGCCTGGACGCGATCAATCGCCAGCGCGGAGTCCTGGCCAGTGCCTACCTGGAGCAACTGCGCGACCTGCCGGTGCAACCCCTGCACCTGCCGTCCTATCCGCAGCAGCATGCCTGGCACCTGTTCATCCTGCGCATCGACCCCGAGCGTTGCGGCATCGATCGCGACGGTTTCATGAAAGCCCTGCAGGAGCAGAACATCGGCAGCGGCATCCACTTCGTCGCCAGCCACCTGCACAGCTACTACCGCCAGCGCTTCCCGGATGTGCGGCTACCCAATACCGAATGGAACTCGGCACGGCTGTGCTCGATTCCGCTGTTCCCCGACATGACCCTCGACGATGTCGAGCGCGTGGTCGGCGCCATCAAAACCTGTCTGGACCGAAGCCTGTGAAACCTTATCCAATCCAGTTCGTGTCGATCGTCATTCCGGTCTACAACGAAGAACAGAGCCTGCCCGAACTGCTGCGTCGCACCGAAGCGGCGTGCCGCCAGCTCAAGCACGATTTCGAGATCGTCCTGGTCGACGACGGCAGCCGCGACAGCTCGGCGCAGATCCTCGAGGACGCGGCCGCCCGCGAAGGCAGCCCGGTGGTGGCGGTGATCCTCAACCGCAACTACGGCCAGCACGCGGCGATCATGGCCGGTTTCGAACAGTGCCGCGGCGACGTGGTCATCACCCTGGACGCCGACCTGCAGAACCCGCCGGAAGAAATCCCGCGCCTGGTGGCCCAGGCCGAACTGGGCTACGACGTGGTCGGCACAGTGCGCAACAACCGCCAGGACTCCGCCTGGCGCCGCTGGCCGTCGAAGCTGATCAACCTGGCGGTGCAACGCTCCACCGGCGTGGCCATGAACGACTACGGCTGCATGCTGCGCGCCTACCGGCGCAGCGTGGTCGACGCCATGCTCGCCTGCCGGGAGCGCAGCACCTTCATTCCGATCCTGGCCAACAGCTTCGCCCGCCACACCACCGAGGTCCTGGTGAATCACGCCGAGCGTGAACACGGCGATTCCAAATACAGCCCGATGCGCCTGATCAACCTGATGTTCGACTTGATCACCTGCATGACTACCACACCGTTGCGCCTGCTGAGCATCATCGGTTTCAGCATGGCCGGCGTGGGGGTGCTGTTCGCCCTGATGCTGATCTTCCTGCGCCTGGTGTTCGGCGCCCAATGGGCCGGCGACGGTACGTTCGTGCTGTTCGCCATCCTGTTCGTGTTCACCGGTGGCCAGTTCATCGGCATGGGCCTGCTGGGCGAATACCTGGGCCGCATGTACAGCGATGTCCGTGCCCGCCCCCGCTTCTTCATTGAAAAAGTCTTGCGCAGCCAGCCTGCCGCTCCCGCTCCTGCTGTCACGGTTGACGGTTTAACTTCCACTCTCTCCGATCAGGTTTCGCCATGAGTCATAAAGCTGTTGTCTTCGCCTACCACGATATCGGCTGTGCAGGCATCGAAGCCCTGCTCAACGCAGGTTATGAAATCGGTGCGGTCTTCACCCATGCCGACGATCCGAAGGAAAACACCTTCTACGGCTCCGTTGCCCAGCTGTGCTCGCTCAAGGGCATTCCAGTGCACGCCCCGGAAGACGCCAACCACCCGCTGTGGGTCGAGCGGATCGCCAAGCTCAACCCCGACTACATCTTCTCCTTCTATTACCGCAATCTGCTGAGCGAGGCCCTGCTGGCCACCGCCAGCAAAGGCGCGTTCAACCTGCACGGCTCGCTGCTGCCGAGCTACCGCGGCCGCGCCCCGGCCAACTGGGTGCTGGTCAACGGCGAAAGCGAAACCGGCGTCACCCTGCACCGCATGGTCAAGCGTGCCGACGCCGGGGCGATCGTGGCCCAGCAACGGGTGGCCATCGAGCGCAGCGATACCGCGCTGAGCCTGCACGGCAAACTGCGCGATGCCGCCGCCAGCCTGCTGCGCGACACCCTGCCGGCACTGGCCCAGGGCAAGATCAGCGAAACCGCCCAGGACGAGTCCAAGGCCAGCTACTTCGGCCGCCGTACCGCGGCTGATGGCAAGCTGCTGTGGAGCAAGCCGGCCGAACAGCTGTTCAACCTGGTGCGCGCGGTGACCAAGCCTTATCCGGGCGCGTTCTGCGCGGTGGGCGAGCACAAGCTGATCGTCTGGAGCGCCGACGTCGTCAAAGGCAACGAAGGCCAGGCCCCGGGCCGGGTGATCAGCGTCGATCCGCTGCGCATCGCCTGCGGCGAAGACTCGCTGGTGATCAACGCCGGCCAGCGCAACGACAACGGTCTGTACCTCAGTGGCCCGCAACTGGCCAACGAACTGGGCCTGGTGGATGGCTCGCTGCTGCGCGGCGCCGAATCCGGACGCAAGCCACGCCGGACCCGGGTACTGATCCTCGGCGTCAACGGCTTTATCGGCAACCACCTGTCCGAACGCCTGCTGCGTGACGACAAGTACGAGGTCTATGGCCTGGATATCGGCTCCGACGCCATCGAGCGCCTGCGCAGCCATCCGAACTTCCACTTCGTCGAAGGCGATATCAGCATTCACTCCGAGTGGATCGAGTACCACATCAAGAAGTGCGACGTGGTCCTGCCGCTGGTGGCCATCGCCACCCCGATCGAATACACCCGCAACCCGCTGCGTGTGTTCGAGCTGGACTTCGAAGAGAACCTCAAGCTGGTCCGCTACTGCGTCAAGTACAACAAGCGCGTGATCTTCCCGTCGACCTCCGAAGTCTATGGCATGTGCCAGGACAAGAACTTCGACGAAGACAGCTCCAACCTGATCGTCGGCCCGATCAACAAGCAGCGCTGGATCTACTCGGTGTCCAAGCAGTTGCTGGACCGGGTGATCTGGGCCTACGGCAGCAAGGGCCTGAACTTCACCCTGTTCCGTCCGTTCAACTGGATGGGCCCGCGCCTGGACCGCCTGGACTCGGCGCGTATCGGCAGCTCCCGAGCCATCACCCAGTTGATCCTGAACCTGGTGGAAGGCACGCCGATCCGCCTGTTCGACGGTGGCGAGCAGAAACGCTGCTTCACCGACATCGCCGACGGCATCGAAGCCCTGGCGCGCATCGTCGACAACGAAAACGACGCGTGCAACGGCCAGATCATCAACATCGGCAACCCGGACAACGAAGCCAGCATCCGCCAGTTGGGCGAAGAGCTGCTGCGCCAGTTCGAAGCTCACCCGCTGCGTGGCAACTTCCCACCGTTCGCCGGTTTCCGCGATGTCGAGAGCAAGGCGTTCTACGGTGCCGGTTACCAGGACGTGGAGCATCGCAAGCCGAGCATCGAAAACGCCAAGCGCCTGCTGAACTGGGAGCCGACCGTGGAGATGAGCGAAACCATCGGTAACACGCTGGACTTCTTCCTGCGCGAAGCCATGCTCGAAATCGCGGACAAGCGCTGATGCGGGCAGGTCTGCGAATCGATGTCGATACCTATCGCGGCACCCGTGAAGGGGTGCCGCGATTGCTGGAACTGCTCGATGAGGCGGGAGTCAAGGCGACGTTCTTTTTCAGCGTCGGCCCGGACAACATGGGGCGCCATCTGTGGCGCCTGATCCGTCCGCAATTCCTCTGGAAGATGCTGCGCTCCAATGCCGCCGGCCTGTACGGCTGGGACATCCTGCTGGCGGGCACCGCCTGGCCGGGCAAGCCGATCGGCCGCGACCTGGGGCATCTGATGCGCCAGGCCCGGGATGCCGGCCACGAAGTCGGCCTGCACGCCTGGGATCACCATGGCTGGCAGGCCAATGCCGGGCGTTGGAACCAGGCGCAGCTGATCGAGCAGATCCGCCAGGGTGTCGACACCCTTAATGACATTCTCGGCCAGCGCGTCGACTGTTCGGCTTCGGCCGGCTGGCGCGCCGACGAGCGAGTGATCGAGGCCAAGCAGACCTTCGGTTTTCGCTACAACAGCGATTGCCGCGGCGCCTCCATCTTCCAGCCGCGGCTGGCGGATGGAGGTCTCGGGGCACCGCAGATCCCGGTGGATTTGCCGACCTTCGACGAGGTGGTCGGGCCGACGGTGGCCGCCGCGGATTTCAATGCATTCATTCTGGACCGGTTCAGCCCGCGAGGGCTCAACGTCTACACCATTCACGCCGAAGTCGAAGGGATTCTGATGGCCAACGATTTTCGTCAACTGCTGGCCCAAGCCCGCCAGCGTGACATCCATTTCAACCCGCTGGGCGAGCTGTTGCCCGCCGCCTTGCAAGCGCTGCCCCAGGGGCAGGTGGTCCGTGGAGCCCTAGAAGGCCGCGAAGGCTGGCTGGGAGTGCAAGGCGCATGACCAGACGCTGGGCCCTGCCTCTTCTATTGATTGCTTTCGGTCTGTTCTACCTGCTGCCCATGGCCACCCACGGCCTGTGGATCCCCGATGAAACCCGCTATGCGCAGATCAGCCAGGAAATGCTCCTGACCGGCCACTGGGCCTCGCCGCATTTCATGGGCATCCGCTATTTCGAAAAACCGGCCGCCGGCCACTGGATGATCGCCCTCGGCCAGGCGCTGTTCGGGCAGAACCTGTTCGGGGTGCGAGTGGCTTCGGCCCTGAGCATGGGCCTGAGCGTCCTGCTCGCGTACCTGATGGCTCGGCGCCTGTGGAACGAGCCACGCAAGAGCTTCATCTGCGCCCTGCTGTACATGAGTTTCTGTGTGGTGACCGGCGCCGCCGGCTACGCCAACCTCGATCCGCAATTCACCTTGTGGGTCAACCTGAGCCTGGTGGCCCTGTGGTTCGCCCTCGACAGCAGCACCCTGCGCGGCCGCCTGCTGGCGTGGGCCGGGCTGGGCCTGGCCTGTGGCATGGGCTTCATGACCAAGGGTTTCCTCGCCTGGCTGCTGCCGGTGCTGATCGCCCTGCCCTACATGTTCTGGCAGAAGCGCCTGCGCGAGCTCTTCGTCTACGGCGGGGTGGCGGTGCTGGTGGCGGTTGTCGTGAGCCTGCCGTGGGTGCTGACCGTGCATGCCCAGGAGCCGGACTACTGGCGGTTCTTCTTCTGGCACGAGCACATCCGCCGGTTTGCCGGTGAAGATGCCCAGCACTCGGCTCCCTGGTGGTATTACTTGCCCTTGCTGGTGGCGTTCAGCCTGCCCTGGGCGGTGCTGCTGCCGGCGACCTTCAAGCAGGCCTGGCAAGAGCGTCGCCAGGCGCCCATTGCGTTCCTGCTGCTGTGGCTGGTCCTGCCGCTGGCATTCTTCAGCCTGAGCAAGGGCAAGCTGCCGTCCTACATCCTGCCGTGCCTGCTGCCCCTGGCACTGCTCATCGGCCATGCCCTGAGCGCGCGGCTGGCCGCCGCACAGACTCGCGCCATCAGCGTCAACGGGCTGTTGAACATGCTGCTGGGGCTACTGGTGCTGTTGGCACTGGTGTTTTTCCAGTTGAAGAAGCCGCTTTATGAGCAGGAACCGCAGCACCTGGTGCTGGTGTTCGTCGCGCTGCTCGCCTGGATCATGGCCAACCTGCTGCAAGCGTTCCGGCCTTTGACCCTGTGGGCTGCGCCAGCCCTGGGCAGTTGGGTGCTGATCGCGCTGCTGCCGGCGGCACTGCCCAACTCGGTGGTCTACAACAAGATGCCCGACCAGTTCATCGTCGATCATGCCCAGGAGCTCGGCCAGACCCACAGCCTGCTGAGCAACGACCTCGGCGCCGCCTCGGCCCTGGCCTGGCGCCTGGGCCGCCCGGATGTGGCGCTGTACAACACCGTCGGCGAACTGAAATACGGCCTCGCCTACCCGGACTCCGCGGCACGCAAGGTCGGGCTCGACCAGATCCAGGCATGGATGACCGAGGCCCGTAAACAGGGTTCGGTGGGCGTGGTCATGCGGGTCAAGAGCGATGACGAGCTGCACGAAGTCGAGCTGTTGCCCAAGGACGCCAAGCGTTATGAGCAAGGCAACATCGTGATCTTCATCATTCCCCGGAGCGAGCCATGAGCCTGTTGCTGCTGCTCGCGGCCTGCCTGCTCACCTGCCTGGGACAAGTCGCGCAGAAGTTCGCCGTGGAAAGCTGGCGCGGCCAGCCTTCCGGCGCGCTGGACAAACTGCGTTCGCCCTGGCTGTGGCTGGCCTTGGCCAGCCTGGGCCTGGGGTTGCTGGTATGGCTGCTGGTGCTGCAGCGCATGGACGTGAGCGTGGCCTACCCGATGCTCAGCCTGAACTTCGTGTTCGTCACCCTGATCGCCCACTTCGTGTTCCGTGAACACATCGACCACCGCCACTGGCTGGGGGTCGCGCTGGTGGTCGGTGGCGTCCTGCTGTTGAGTCGCCAGGCATGAACCCGCTGCGTGGTCTTACCTTCGCCATGGGCAGCGTGCTGCTGGTCAGCGGCGCCCAGTTGGGCATGCACTGGAGCATGACCCGCCTGCCGCTGCCGGCCGAGTGGCTGGCGGCGCTGTCCAGCGGCCAGGTCGATCTGGCGGCGCTGGGCGTGGTGCTGGCGGCGATCCTCGCCTACGCGCTGTCGATGCTCTGCTGGCTGCTGGCCCTGCGCGACCTGCCGCTGGGCCGGGCCTATTCCCTGCTGAGCATCAGCTACGCCCTGGTCTACCTGCTGGCCGCCGCGCTGCCACTGTTCGACGAACCTTTCACTCTCTGGAAAAGCCTGGGGGTGGCCTTGGTCATCCTCGGCGTGATTACCATCAACTCTCGACCTGCCCCCGCGACAAGTCCCAGGAATACCCCATGAAAATCAGCGTATTTGGAAGTGGTTATGTCGGCCTCGTACAAGCCGCCGTGCTGGCCGAAGTCGGTCACGATGTCATTTGCATGGACATTGACGAGAACAAGGTCAAGCAGCTGCAACAGGGGCACGTCAGCATCTTCGAGCCCGGCCTTGCCAGCCTGGTGAAGGAAAACCTCGAGGCCGGGCGCCTGCATTTCACCCACGACGAAAAGCTCGCGGTGCAACATGGCCAGGTGCTGTTTATCGCGGTGGGCACACCGTCCAGCGAAGACGGCTCGGCCGACCTGCGCTACGTGCTGTCGGTGGGCGACGCCGTGGCCCGACACCGTGAGCAGCCGCTGATCCTGGTGGAGAAATCCACCGTGCCAGTGGGCACCGGCGACACCCTGAAGGCCCATATCGAACAGGCCCTGGATGGCCGCCCCCTGCAGTTCGATATCGTCTCCAACCCGGAATTCCTCAAGGAAGGCTCGGCGGTTTCCGACTGCCGCCGTCCGGACCGGATCATCGTCGGTTGCGAGCGCGAAGAAGTGCGCGACGTGATGCGCGACCTGTACGCGCCGTTCAACCGCAACCATGACCGCATCATGTTCATGGACCTGCGCAGCGCCGAGCTGACCAAGTACGCCGCCAACTGCATGCTGGCGACCAAGATCAGCTTCATCAACCAGATCGCCGAGCTGGCCGAGCACCTGGGGGCCGACATCGAATCGGTGCGCCTGGGGATCGGCGCCGACTCGCGCATCGGCTACCACTTCATCTACCCGGGCTGCGGTTATGGCGGCTCATGTTTCCCCAAGGACATGCGCGCGCTGATCCACAGCGCCGAACAGGCCCATTGCTCCAGCGACCTGTTGCAAGCGGTGGAAGCCATCAACGAACGGCAGAAACACAAGCTGTTCGAGCGCATCAAGGCCTTCTACAAAGGCGACCTGGCGGGCAAGACCTTCGCCCTCTGGGGCCTGGCGTTCAAGCCCAACACCGACGACATGCGCGACGCCCCGAGCCGGGTGCTGCTGGACGCCCTGTTCGCCGCCGGGGCCAGCGTGCGCGCCTTCGACCCGGAAGCCATGCAGGAAACCCAGCGCCTGTACCCCGACGAGCCGAAACTGATGCTGATGGGTACCCCGGAGTCGGTGCTGGGCGACGCCGACGCGCTGATCATCTGCACCGAGTGGCAGCAGTTCAAGGCACCGGATTTCCCGCTGCTGCAACAGCGCCTCAAGGCCCCGGTGATCTTCGACGGGCGCAACCTGTACGACGCCGAGCGCCTGGCCCGTATCGGCTTCACTTACTTCCCGATCGGTCGCGGCGAGTCGCGCAGCCTGCCGATCCCCCACCTGCAATGGGCCGACGCCGCGGTCGAAGCCTGATGCCCCCACTCACCGCCGCCCCCACGCCAGCCCTGAACAGGCAGGCCTGGGGGCTCGGGCTGCTGGCGCTGCTGCTGTTCTGTGCCGGCGTCTACCAGCAGGCGGTGACCGGGTTCGATTCCCGGTTCGTGCTGTTCGCCAAGGAAATGCTGCGCCATGGGCCGGGGTTCTTCCCCACCACCTATGGCCAGCCCTATGCCGACTACAGCAGCGCCTCGACGCTGCTGATCTATCTGTTCTCGTTGCCCTTGGGCCGGGTCACCAGCCTGAGCGCCTGGCTGCCCACGGCCCTGGCCTCGGCGACGATCGTCAGCCTGGTCTATCGGCTGCTGGCGCCCTATTCCCGGACCTGGGCCTTGCTCAGCGTCGCCCTGCTGTTGCTCAGCAATACCTTTATCAGCGAAACCCGCGCCGTGTCCCTGGACCAGATGCTCGCCGCACTGTCGCTGGCGGTGTTCTACCTGGGCTACGCCCATGACCACTTTGCCGCGCCCCGCCGGCTGTGGCTGATCCTCGTCCTGCTGGTCGTAGGGTTTGCGATCCGCGGGCCCATCGGCCTGGTGATCCCCACGGGCATGCTGTGCAGCTATTACCTGCTGGGCGGCCAGTGGCGCCGCCTGTTCGGCTTCGGCTGCGGCGCCCTGCTCCTGCTGCTGGCCTGCATCGGCCTGCTGCTGTGGCTGGCCCGTCTCAGTGGCGGCCCGGACTTTGTCCAGGAGGTGATCCGCATGCAGTTCCTCGGACGCATGGACGGCAGCGAAGGCAGCAGCGACTGGTTCTTCTACTTCAGCAGCTCCCTGGGTAACTACGCCCTGGCCTACCCCCTGGCGATCCTGGCATGGATCGGCGTGCTCCTGGCCCGAGGCAACGAACCGGACCCGGCGCTGAAACTGCTGCGATTGTGTACCGCCGCGGGATTGCTGGTGATGATCGGCCTGTCGATCCCCCAGGCCAAGAAAGCCCGTTACCTGCTGCCGATGCTGCCCATGGCGGCGATTGCCGCGGCCTACCCGTTCCAGGCGCGCCAGGGGCGTTTCCTGGCCGGGTTGCGGGTGGCGATTCAAGGCTGCTGGTTACTGTTGCCGGGGCTGTTGATCGTCGGGTTGCTGGTGTTGCGCCACAAGTTCCCTCAACAGTTGACGAACCTGACCCCGATGCTGGTGCTCCTCGGGTTGCTGCAAGTAGCTGCGCTGTGGCTGCTGACCCGCCCGCGCTGGCGTGCCGTGGGTCTGGCCTATGCCGCGGTGCTGGCTGTCTGGGGCACCTACATCGGGGTGTTCGAGCCCGTCGAACGCCAGCTCTACGACACCCGGGACTTCAGCCTCGCGGCACAACAGCTGATGCAAAGCGCCCCGGCGCCCCTGGTATTGCACGCCATGGGCAAGGACGCCAAGGCCATCAAGTTCATGGTCAACCTCGACCAGGACCTGCAGCCGATATTCACCGAACGCCCCGAAGCGCTCGCCGCCGTGCGTGGCCCGGCCTGGGTGATACTGGATCAAAGCGACCTGGCAGCCCTGAACGGCACGCCCCTGGCGCAACTGACGCCGGTACTCACAGGACGCTTCGACAAGAACGATTACCTCATGCTGCACCTGCCCGGCCCAGGGCAACCCTGAAGGGTTGCCCCGGTGTGTCCCGGCTCCTTACACTCGCGCCCCATGAATCTGCAAATCCGCAAGGCCACAGAGGCCGATGCCGCCCAGCTCCCCGCTATCGAACGCAGCGCCGCCGAACTGTTTCGCCACGACCCCGAACTGGCCTGGCTGGCCGACGCCGAAGTGACCGACGCGGCGCAACACCGGGCCCATATCCGCCAGCAGCGGGTGTGGGTGGCGCTGCTCGATCGGCGAGTGTGTGCCTTCCTCGACGCCGAGGCCTGCGACGACGCGCTGCATATCTGGGAAATCTCGGTCGACGCCGCCGCCCAGGGGCGTGGCATCGGCCGGCGCCTGTTGGAAACCGTGCGCGAGCAGGCTCGTCGGCAGGGGTTTACTGCCCTGACCCTGAGCACCTTTCGCCAGCTACCCTGGAACGAACCCTTCTACCAGCGCTGCGGCTTCCTCACCCTGGAAGCCAATCAGCTGAACCCACGCCTGCAACAGGTGCTGGCCGAGGAAACCCAGCACGGCCTGCCCGCCGCCAGACGCTGCGCCATGCACCTGGACCTCAACAACCTGTAGGAGCGAAGCTTGCTCGCGATTAGCCGGCACATTCAACGCCGATGTCGCCTGGACAATCGCTATCGCGAGCAAGCTTCGCTCCTACAAAGAAAGGGTGTGTAGTCCGGGATTGAAGTGCCCGCGCAACTGGCAGAGGATGGCGAGTCGCACGCCTGCCTCGGCAACGACAGGGATTGTCACCCACTCGGACTACAAGGACTCGTGCAGCACCGTGGCCACTTACTCGCTGGTTATCCGCCGCCTGATGATCTGCTCGCTGACCATAGTCGTCAGCCGCGCCATCACCAGCCCCCTGCTCACCCTGTTCCTCAGCGACAAGCTCGGCCTCGATCAGCAGGACGTCGGCCTGCTGCTGGGGATCGCGGTGTTCATCGCCACCCTGCTCGCGCTGTATGGCGGCTATATCCTCGACCGCCTGGACAAGCGCCGGCTGCTGATCCTGACCATGCTCTCCAGCGGCATCGGCTTCGTGCTGCTGACCTTCGCCCACAACCTGTACCTGACCACCGGGATCCTGGTGATCACCGAGACCGCCTCGGCGCTGTTCCTGATCGGCTCCAAGGCGATCATCAGCGAGAACCTGCCAGTCAGTCAGCGGGCCAAAGTGTTCTCCCTGCGCTACACCCTGACCAATATCGGCTACGCCACCGGCCCTATGCTCGGGGTGGTGATCGCCGGGCACCTGCCGCTGGCACCCTTCCTGATCGCCGGCGCCATCGCGGCCCTCAGCACCTTGCTGATGCGCGGCATTCCACCGACGCCGGGCACTCAGTCCCTGAACCGGCCGCAGAGTTTTCTCGACACCCTGGCGACCCTGAAGCACGACCGTACGCTGATCATGTTCACTGGTGGCTGCCTGCTCAGCACCATCGTCCACGGGCGCTTCACCCTGTACCTGTCGCAGTACCTGCTGGTCACCGAGGACGCCAAGAGCGCCCTCGACACCATGGCTGCGCTCCTGGCCTGCAACGCCATCAGCGTGATCCTGCTGCAGTACCAGATCGGTCGCTTCCTCAAGCGCGAACAGTTGCGCTACTGGATCGCCGTCGGCACCGGCCTGTTCATCCTCGGCCTGATCGGCTTCAGCCTGGCCGACAGCCTGCTGGGCTGGTGCCTGGCGATGTTCGTCTTCACCCTCGGCGAAATGATCATCTACCCGGCGGAATTCCTGTTCATCGACACCCTGGCCCCCGAGGCACTGCGCGGCAGCTACTACGGCGCACAGAACCTGGCCGCCCTGGGCGGCGCCTTGAGCCCGGTGATCTGTGGCTACCTGCTGGTGCACACCCCGGCGCCGACCATGTTCTATGCCCTGAGCGCCTTGGCCGCCCTCGGCGGGTCGCTGTGTTTCCTCAGCGGACGGCGGGTGGCGCAGATGGGCACAGTGCAAAAATAATGCACTTAAGCAGCATTATTATGAATTTGTAGCCATTTCGATTGATCGGCACACTGTGCCGGTTCCTCCCCCAACTGATGGAACGCTTCAAGGGCTTTCTGGTGCTCCAGACAAGCCCTTCTTTTTTGCCCGCTGAACCGGAATTGGACTGCTTCGTGATGCTTGCTCGCTGGAAACCCGCCGCCATCAATACCCGCCCCTCGGAATGGAGCCGCGCCGGCCTCGGCATGGCCCTGGGCACGCTGCTCAGTGTCTGGTTGTGTAGCCGGGTATTCGGCATGGAAGTCGCGCTGCACCTGATGGGCCCGCTGGGGGCCTCGGCGGTGCTGCTGTTCGCGGTGTCGTCCGGCGCGCTGGCGCAACCCTGGTCGATCCTCGGCGGCTACTTGTGCGCCGCAGGCGTGGCGCTGCTGGTGGCCCATGTACTCGGGCGTACCCTGGGCAGCGCCTGCCTGGCCGCCGGCATGTCGCTGATCCTGATGTGCTGGTTGCGCTGCCTGCACCCGCCGGCCGGGGCCGTGGCCCTGACCATGGTCCTGGCCGATCCCGCCACCATCGCCCTCGACTGGCTGGCCCTCGGCCCGGTGATGCTGGCGGCGCTGTGCCTGCTGCTGAGCGCCCTGATCTACAACAACCTGACCCGCATCCGTTACCCCAAGGGCCAGAGCGAACCGGCCACCCGGCTGCCCGCGGAAAACCCGCCGGGCGATGCCCTGGCCATCACCGCCGCTGACCTCAAGCTGGCGCTGGAGGATATGCAGGAATTCTTCGACGTCACCCCCGAAGACCTGGAACAACTGATCCACGCCAGCGAAGCCCACGCCCGCCGCCGCAGCATCGGCGAGGTGCTGGCGCCGCGGGTTTGATCCAGGCAGATCGCGGATTCAGGGGGTGCGGCAACTGCGTTGCCGATCGCAGCCTCGCTAAAGCTTGGCTGCGGCTACAAGACACCACGATCCCTGCAGCCGCTGTCGAGCATTAGCGAGACTGCGATCGACTGCGCAGCAGGCGCCAAACCAGGCAACGCGTTTTTCCAGGCAGATCGCGGACTCAGGCTTTGCGGCAACTACGTTGCCGATCGCAGCCTCGCTGGTGCTCGGCAGCGGCTACAGGGCACCGCGATTGCGTTGCGGTCTTGTTTTCGGGTTGCCTCGGTTCAGATCATCGGGTCCCAGCGCTGGGACCAGTCGGTGTCGTTGGCGATGACCTCGCGCAGGACCTCGAAGGCTTGTTGCAACTCGGCCGAGTCCCGTTCGCGGGCGTACAGCAGGTAGGTTGGGAAATTGAACTCCGGGGCTTTTTCTACCCGTTCCAGCACGCCGCTGTCGAGGTAGCTCTGCACGACCCGGCTACGGAAGTAGCCGCTGCCGCCGCCCTCGAGGATGAACTGCAACGCCAGCGGCCCGAGGTTGAAGCCCACCGCGGCCTTGGCCTGGTCCGGCAGCGCCGCGTCGTGCTGGCGGCGGAAATCCTCGCCCCAGTCGATGTACACATAAGGCTCGGGCCGGCCGGCCAGGCGCACCAGGATCAGCTTTTCCTCCAGCAGCTGTTCCACCTGCAACCCCGGCCCGTACACCGGCTGGAACACCAGCGCGGCATCCAGCACACCCAGTTCCAGCTGGCGTTGCAGGCTCGCGCCCTCGGCGATCTGGCTGCGCACCGCATGGCTGGGAATCGCCTGGCGCAGGCGGCGTACCCAGTTGAGCATCAGCGGGTTGCACAGGCTCACCTCGCCGCCGATATGCAGCACGTTGCGGTAGCCGGCCAGCAACGGCAGGTCGCGCTGGGCGGCCTCCCAGGTCTGCACCAGCTGGTTGGCGTAGACGATGAACGCCTCGCCATCGGCGGTCAGCCGGGCGCCGGCGCGGTTGCGCACGAACAGCTTGCAGCTGAGCTGACCTTCGAGGTTCTGCACCCGCGCGCTGATGGCGGTCTGGGTCAGGTGCAAGCGCTCGGCCGCGGCGATCAGGCTGCCGCTGCGAACGATTTCCAGGAAGGTGCGGGCCAGATCGATGTCCATACTGCCTCGGGTGCGCAAAAGTCGAGCGCCATTGTAACGGCCCGGCACCCAAAACAGGCGGTCGACTTTGGGTGGCAGGTCGACACTTGCAAGCTGACCGCTAAATAACAACCCCGATATAGTGTCGTAACTTTCCTGACAGCCAATTCCACAAACACCCCGACTTTACGGACGCCAATAAAATAATGACGTATTTGTCAGGTTACTTCGTGAAATAGTTACCCCTCCCCAACTAACGCCTTTTTCACAAAACACCCACCGATTATCGACACTACGCTACCAAGAATTAACCCGCTTGCCATTCCGGGGTTTGTCGATGTCGCGTTCATTGAACACTTTCTTCAATCATTACCTGAAACAACTTTCGCGTTATGCCCTGGTGGGTGTTGTCGCCACCTTGAGTCATTACGCGCTGTTCCTGACATTGCTCGACACCCTGCCGGCCTTGCTGGCCAGCCTGCTGGGCGCTGGCCTCGGCACCTGGGTCAGCTACCAGGGCAACCGCCGCTGGACCTTTGCCCGGGCAGACCGCTCAGCCAGGGCGGATCAGGCCCTGCGTTTCTGTACCACCGCCGCTGGCTACAACCTCGGCAATGGCCTGTTGATGCTTGGCCTGCTGAGCCTCTGGCCCGACTCACCGCTGCTGATGCAAGCCATCAGCACCCTCTGCCTGACCCTTGTCAGTTACTGGATCAACCGAACCTGGACTTTTAACCATGAAGTTGCCTAGTCGCGTTCAGCAAGACACCCATGAAGTGCTCAGTATCATTGTCTGTTGTTATAACGAAGCCCATGTACTGCCCGAGTTTCATCGGCGCCTGATGTTGGTGCTCGATACACTTCCACTGATATACGAAGTGCTGTATGTGAACGACGGCAGCCAGGACGGCAGTTCCGAGTTACTGGAAGTATTCTGCCGTGCCCCGCGCATACGTTGCCTCAACTTGAGTCGCAACTTCGGCAAGGAGTCGGCGATGTCCGCGGGGCTGGACCATGCCACCGGCGATGCCGTGCTGTTTATCGATGCCGACCTGCAGGACCCGCCGGAACTGATCCCGGTGATGGTTCGCCAATGGCTGGCCGGTCATGACATCGTCAACATGCAACGCAGCGACCGGCGCGGCGACACCGCCGGCAAGCGCCTGAGCGCGCAGCTCTATTACAAGCTGATGAACCTGCTGGTGGACAAGTACCCGGTGCCGCCGGATGTCAGCGATTTCCGCCTGATCGGCGCCGCGCCGCTGAACGCCCTGCGTAACATGCCCGAGCGCGCCACCCTGATGAAAGGCCTGGTCAACTGGCTGGGGTTCAAGACCGTGGAGATTCCCTACCAGCGGGCGCGCCGCGGCGCCGGCCAGTCCAAGTGGAGCCCCATGGCCCTGGTGGACCTGGCCATGGAGGGCGTGCTGGCGTTCTCCCGCAAGCCCCTGCGCTGGTTCAGCGTGCTCAGCCTCGCGACCCTGCTGCTGACCGGCGGCTACCTCCTGCAGCAGTGGCTCACCGACGCCTTCGACGTGCATCACCTGATCCTCGGCGCCCTGGCGCTGGCCCTGGTGGGCATCGCCATGGTCGGCGAGTACATCGGCGCCGCGCTGGTGGAGGTCAAGCGCCGGCCGCTGTATTTCCTGCGCAGCACCTTTGGCGGCTTTCCCCGGCAACTGCAAGCGCCTCCCAGCGTTCAACCTGACGAGCAAGACACGATCCGATGAACAGCCTTTCGACCCGCACCCTGTGGTGGCTGCTGCTCGGCATCCTGGGCCTGCGCCTGATGACCCTCGGCCTCTACCCCCTGATGGACACCTCGGAAGCACGTTACGCCGAAATGGCGCGCAAGATGCTCGAACTCGGCGACTGGGTGACGCCGATGTTCGACTACGGCGTGCCCTTCTGGGGCAAGCCGCCTTTGGCCTTCTGGACCCAGGCCCTGGGCCTGCAACTGCTGGGCATCAACGAGTTCGCCGTGCGCCTGCCTGCCTGGCTGCTGCATGTCGCCAGTTGCCTGCTGCTGATCCGTTTCGCCCGCGAGGAATACGACGAACGCACCGGGCTGCTGGCCGCCATTGTGTTTTCCAGCTCCAGCCTGGGCCTGCTGTCGGCGGGCGTGGTGCTGACCGATCCGGCCCTGAGTTTCGCCATCCTGCTGGCCTGCTACGGCTTCTGGCGCGGCACCGTGCATGGCGATCGAGCCTGGGCCCTGGCCGGCTTCTTCGGCCTCGGCCTGGGCTTGCTGGCCAAGGGGCCCCTGGCCCTGGTGCTGGTCGGTGCCCAGGCCGGGCTCTGGACCCTGCTCAACCGCCAGTGGCGCGCTCTCTGGACCCTGCCCTGGTTCAGTGGCCTGGGCCTGATGCTGCTGGTGGCGGTGCCCTGGTATTGGCTGGCCGAACTGCGCAGCCCCGGGTTTCTCGACTATTTCCTGGTGGGTGAACACTGGAAGCGCTACGTGATCAGCGACTGGGGCGGCGACCTGTATGGCAGCGCCCATGAGCGCCCGCCCGCCAGTATCTGGCTTGACCTGCTGCTGGCGCTGTTCCCCTGGAGCCTGTTGCTGCCCCTGCTGTACCGGCTCTATCGGCCCTGCGCCGACAGGCGCCCGGCCCTGAGCTTCGTCACCTTGTGGGCCGTCACCACCCCGCTGTTCTTCACCTTCTCGGGCAATATCCTGTGGACCTACGTGCTGCCCTGCCTGCCCGCCTGGTGCCTGTTGCTGGCGCTGGCCCTGCGGACCCGGCGCAATGCCCCGGGCAAGCTGGTCGCCGGTGTCGCGCTGGCGTTGCCGCTGGGGCTGACGGTCGCGGTACTCGAAGGCGGATCGTTCCAGCGCCCGCAAAACCAGCAAGCCCTGGCCTGGGCCTGGAGCGGTCTGCAGGCGACGGAGCCGGCACCGCTCTACTACTGGGGGCGGCGCTCCTACTCCGGGGAGTTCTACAGCGCCGGGCAGGCGCGGCGGGTCGAGGCTCTGGCGGAGTTGCCCGCGACCGGCAGCTTCTACCTGGCCCGGCGGGAAAAGGACCTGGACCAGGAGCCCGCACAACTGCAAGCCCTGGGCTGCGCGGAACGGCTGCGGGCCAGCCAGAGCGTGCTGTTCAAATGCTCCGGCGTCGCGCTCAGGCCACTGACAATTGCCGTTCCGGCACCGCCAGGCTGACCGCGCGTACCGAAGCCCCCGCGGCCAGGCCCAGGGTCTGGGCGGTCCGGGCGTCGACGATCAGGGTGCCCGCGGCGACCCGGGCCGCCGCCGCGGTGATCCGGCACCCGGCGAACTGGCGGTTGTGGATCAGGTAGGGTTCGGCCGCCTCGCCCACGGTGCCAATGCTCAGTTGCAGCACCTGGCTGTCGCGCACCGCGCGGATCTCGCCCGTGTCGCATTCGATCAGCGGGCCACCGTCGAAGATGTCGATGTAGTCCTTGAAGCCGAAGCCCTCGGCCTTGAGCATGCCCAGGGCCGGCTCGGTGTTGGGGTGGACCCGGCCGATCACCGCCCGGGCCGACTCCGGCAACAGGCAGGTGGGCAGCGGGAACTTGGGCATCAGCTCGGCGATAAAGGTCTTGTTGCCGAGGCCAGTGAGGTGGTCGGCGTCGGCGAAGTCCATCTTGAAGAAGTGCCGGCCCAGCCCTTCCCAGAACGGTGACACACCGTCCGCGTCGGAATAGCCGCGCATCTCGGCGATCACCTTGTCGCCGAAGTACTGGCGGAACTCGGCCAGGAACAGGAAACGCGCCTTGGACAACAGCCGGCCATTGAGGCCGCTACGGTGCTCGGCATGCAGGAACAGCGAGCACAGTTCGGAATGGCCGGTCATGTCGTTGCCCAGGAACAGGGTCGGCAACTGTTGGTTGATCCCGAGGTTCTTCGAGGCTGCGACAAACAGCCCGAGCCGGTAGTTGTACCAGGGCTCGCGCAGGCCCACCGCGCCGGCCAGGGCACAGATGCCCACGGCCTCGCCGCCGGCGCCCTCGAGCACGAACAGGTAGTCGGCATCGGCCCGTTCGGCCTCGCCGGCGAAGGTCTTTTCCGCCCATTCCAGGCGCTGGCGCAGGCGCGCGGCGTCGGCGGGCAAGGTGGTCAGGCCGGTGCCGGCGCTGTGGGCCAGGGCCAGCAAGGCCGGCAGGTCATTCAGGGTGGCAGGACGAACGATCATCGCGCGTGCTCCAGGTGGGGTTGGCGTTTGGGCAGATAGACTTCGGCGAGCATGCAGCGGGCGCTGCCGCCGCCGATGCGCTCGATGGTGTCGATATTCACCGGCAACGGCCGGGCATGGCGTTCCACCAACCGCCGTTGTTCGCGGTCCAGGGAGTTCCAGGCGGTGCGCGACATCACCAGCAGCGGCTCGCCGGCGGCGTTGTGCACTTCGAGCATGTTGCCGGCGAAGGACTCCAGCTGTTCCCAGCTCAGGGCCATGACCTGCTTGCCGCTGCCTTCCAGGCGCGAGCGCAGCGCAACGCGTTCGCCGGCATCGCTGAGGGATTCCAGGCAGGCCACGGCCAGGCGGCTGCCGACGCTCATCATCACGTTGGTGTGATAGATGGCCACGCCCTGGCGGTCGACCGCATTGAAGGCGCACAGCTCATAACCCAGGTGCCCGACCAACTGGTCCAGGGCCCGGGCATGGGTGCGGGTGGAGTAACCGGCGTAGCAAATCCGTTGCTCACGATCCAGGACCATGCTGCCGGTGCCTTCGAGGAACACTTCCTGCTGTTCCAGGCTGGACAGGTCCAGCAACTGTTCGACCCGGTACTCTTCGCGCAGCCAGTCGAGCACCCCCTTGTCCCGCTCCAGGCGGCGGTTGTGGCCCTGCATCGGGTACAACACCAGGGTGCCGTCCGGGTGGCTGCTCCACCAGTTGTTGGGGAAGATCGAATCCGGGGTGTGCGGCGCCTCGGCGTCGTTGTGCACCATGACCGTCACCCCCTCGGCCCGCAGCGCTGCGACATAACCGTCGAACTCTTGCAGGGCCTTAAGCTGCACGTCTTCGGAACAGGCCGCAGGACGCTGGAAGCGGTTGTTCGCCGCGGTGTCCTGATTGAAGGAAAAACGGGTCGGGCGAATCATCAATACGGTGTTGGTGGTTTGCATGGGCACGGATTCGATGAGGGTTCGGAGGTGCTCATTGTCTGTTCGGGCTGCAGGAAAACCCGGCTGATCCAGGGGTTCACCCTGCAGGAAATGGCTGAATGACGGCTGCGCGGCAGCCGATTCGGCGGGACCGTACGGGCAACGCCGGAAGCAGTTTTTTTTGCCGTAAGAACGTCATCGCGGGCAAGCTCCGCTCCTACAGGACTGCGTGAGTTTCTGTAGGAGCGAGGCTTGCCCGCGATGCTTTTGACTGAGGAATTGCGGGGTGCTGTTTATTCCATGGTGGTCTTGACCATCGCCAGTTCCGGATGGCTGACCAGTTTGTCGATGTGCAGGTCCGGGTCGTCGAACCAGACTTCGGTCAGCACCCGATAATGCTCCATGTCGCGGCAGCGCATGCGCAGGCTGTAGTCGAAGGCGCCGCTGATCAGCCGGCATTCGAGCACCTGCGGGCAGGCCCGGACCTTGGCCTCGAAGGCCTTCTGCGCCGCGCGCCCGCTCTGGTTGGACAGCGCGACCAGCACCAGCAGGGACAAGCCGGGGGTGAGTTTCTTCTCGTCGAGAATCGCCCCGTAGCCACGGATGACGCCCAGCTGTTCGAGCTTGCGCACCCGTTCCAGGCACGGCCTGGGGGTCAGGTGCACGCGCTCGGAGAGTTTCTGATAGGTGATGCGCCCTTCGTGGCGCAGCACCTCGATGATGGCCTGATCGATCCGATCAAGCACGATCGACAAGTCGCGGATGTCCGCCATGGATGTCTTGCCTCACTTCAAACGGCCGGATAAAAACTGCTGCAAACGTTCACTCTGCGGGTGATCGAGAATAGTCGCATCGCCCTGCTCTTCCACCCGCCCCTGGTGCAGGAACAGCACCTGGCTGGAGACCTTGCGGGCAAAGCCCATCTCATGGGTCACCATCAGCATGGTGCGCCCTTCTTCAGCCAGGGCCTGGATCACCTTGAGCACTTCGCCCACCAGCTCCGGGTCCAGCGCGGAGGTCGGCTCGTCGAACAGCAGGATCTGCGGCTCCACCGCCAGCGCCCGGGCAATCGCCACCCGCTGTTGCTGGCCGCCGGAGAGGAAGGCCGGGTACTGCTCGGCGACCCGCTGCGGCAAGCCCACCTTGTCCAGGTAGCTCCGGGCGCTGGCCTCGGCCTCTTTGCGGCTGGAGCCCAACACCCGGCAAGGCGCCAGCATGATGTTCTCCAGCACGGTCAGGTGGCTCCACAGGTTGAAGTGCTGGAACACCATGGCCAGGCGCGTGCGCAGGCGCTGCAACTGGGCCGGGCTGGCGACGCGCATGCCGCCGGGGGCACAACGGGTGGCGATACGCTCGCCGTCCAGCTCGATGCTGCCCTCGTCGGCCCGCTCCAGGAAGTTGATGCAGCGCAGCATCGTGCTTTTGCCCGAACCGCTGGCGCCGATCATGCTCACCACGTCGCCGGCGCGAGCCTGTAACGAGACGCCCTTGAGCACTTCGTTGTCACCAAATCGCTTGTAGAGATTGTCAACGCTCAATTTGTACATGGAACACTCCTGGAGCGCCGGCCGGCGGCACGGCGCCCCGCAGGGAAAGGAACGGACCGCTTCAGTGGGCCGGTCCGAGGAAATTCAACCAGCGCCGCTCCGCCAGGCGGAACGCACCGACCAGGCCGAAGGACAGCCCCAGGTACAGCAGGCCGGCGATACCGAACGCCTGGAAGGTCAGGAAGGTGGCGGCATTGGCGTCCCGGGCCACCTTGAGAATGTCCGGGATGGTCGCGGTGAAGGCCACGGAAGTGGCGTGCAGCATCAGGATCACTTCGTTGCTGTAGTAGGGCAGCGCGCGGCGCAGGGCCGAGGGCAGGATCAGCCGCAGGTACAGGCGCCAGCCGCTGAGGCCGTAGGCATGGGCGGCCTCGATTTCGCCATAGGGAATGCTACGGATCGCCCCGGCGAAGATCTCCACCGTGTAGGCGCAGGTGTTGAGGGTGAAGGCCAGCAGCGTGCAGTTCATCGCATCGCGGAAGAAGGCTTCCAGCAACGGCTGAGAGCGCACCGCGGCGATGCCATAGATGCCGCTGTAGCAGATCAGCAGCTGGATATACAGCGGCGTACCGCGGAACACATAGGTGAACAGCTGCACCGGCCAGCGCACCAGGCCCCAGCGCGAGGTGCGCATGATCGCCAGGGGCAGCGACAGGACAAAGCCCAGGGCGATGCTCGCCACCAGCAGCCACAGGGTCATGGCCAGCCCGGTGAGGCCGTAGCCGTCGCTGAACAGAAAGGGTTTCCAGTATTCCTCGAGCAACTCGATCATCGCGACAGCCCTCGCACACCCTGGTTATAGCGCCGCTCCAGGACCCGCAGCCCATAGTTGGAAAGGCTGGTGATCAGCAGGTACAGCGCCCCGGCCAGCAGCAGGAAATCCAGCATGTTGAAGGTGCTCTTGCCCGCCTCCTGGGCCACCTTGACCAGGTCCGACAGGCCGATGATCGACACCAGCGCCGTGGCCTTGAGCAGCACCAGCCAGTTGTTGCCCAGGCTCGGCAAGGCGAAACGCATCATTTGCGGAAAGACCACGAAGCGAAACCGCTGCCAGCGGTTCAGGCCAAAAGAGGCGCCGGCTTCCTGCTGGCCCCGGGGCACGCTGAGGATCGCGCCACGGAAGGTCTCGGTGAAATACGCGCCATAGATGAAGCCCAGGGTGACGATGCCGGCCACGAACGGGTCGATCTCCATATAGGGCCAGTCCATGAGTTCGGTGAGGCTGCTGAGCCAGCCCTGCAGGCTGTAGAAAATCAGCAGCATCAGCACCAGGTCCGGGACCCCGCGGATCAGCGTGGTGTAGAAGGTCGCCGGCAGGTTCAACAGACGCAGCGGCGACAGCTTGGCCGCTGCGCCGAGCAGGCCCAGGAGCATGCTCACCAGCAACGACAGGGCCGAGAGTTTCAGGGTCACCCAGGTGCCATGCAGCAACAGCGGGCCGTAGCCTTGCAGGGCCGCGAGGTCGAGGCCGAAAAGATTGAGGAAGGTATTCACGCCAGTCACCTTGAACGCCCACGGCCCGGCGCTGCGTCGTGGCTCACGACACAGTGCCGGGCATGGGGGAATCAGTTGTTGTAGAGGTCCAGATCGCCGAAGTGCTTCTGCTGGATCCGGGCGTAGATGCCCTTCTCATGCAGGGCCTTGATCGCGGCGTTGAGCATGCCCTTGAGTTCTTCCTGGTCCTTGCGGATACCGATGGCGATTTCCGACGGTACCAGCGGGTCGCTGATGCCCTGGCTGTTCTGGAAGTCGGCGCCCTGGGGCGACGCGAGGAAGCTCATCTGCGCCTGCAGCTTGTCCTGGATCGAGGCGTCGAGGCGGCCGTAGACCAGGTCGGCGTAGACCTGGTCCTGGCTCTGGTAGGCCCGCAGTTTCACGCCGCCAGGGCCGAGCTTGGCCTTGGCGTAGGTTTCCTGGATGGTGCCTTGCATGTAGCCGATGGTCTTGCCCTTGAGGGACTCGGCGGTGGGTTCCAGGCCCGAGCCCTTGCGGGTGACGATGGCGGTCGGGCCGGCGTACAGGCGGTCGGTGAAGTCGATCTGTTTCCGGCGGGTTTCGGTGACGGTCATCGAGGATTCGATGGCGTCGAACTTGCCGGCCTTGAGCGCCGGGATCAGGCCGTCGAAGTCGTTGCTGATCCACACGCACTTGACCTTGAGCTCGGCGCAGATCGCATTGCCCAGGTCCACGCCGAAGCCTTGCACGCCGCCGTCGGCGGTGGTGGATTCAAAGGGTGGGTAGCTTGGGTTGACGCCAAAGCGCAGCTCTTTCCATTCCTTGGCGCTTGCGCCCGCCGAACAGAACGCCAACGCCAGTACAGGCACAGCCAGCCATTTATTGATCATCTTCAGAGTCCCGGATTATTTGGATTTATCGCCATCCGGCACTGGGGCCGGACCGCACTTTTTGACAGGGGCAGAGAGTCGGTGCGGTATCCACCGCAACAAGGTCGTTATTGTTTTGGGTCGACGCCGGTCGGCCGGCGCAGGGGTCCTTCCCGTGCGTGGCGCTGGCAGCCAACGCCTGCAACGGGTGGCCAGAATGCCAACAGACCCATCGCCCCGGGTGTCGTTACGGGCCGCCCGGACAGCCCGAATCAGCTGATAACGGCTCGCTCGCAGCCGATTCTGTCGTGAAGCCTCTGCGACGGCCTCTTTATCCCTGCAAGCGCCGTCGGGGCGGCCTTCGCCCATGCAAAAATGCACAGCCAACCTGCAGTTATCCGGCTTGTACATGGCAAATTTGCACTGCTACGATCCGTCATCGTTCGCGCGCGAACACACCGACAAAGAACAATAAAAGCAGGGAGTTAGTGATGACTGCTCAGGTTCCATCCCAGGCCCCGCAGGGCCCCGGCGCCACCCCGGTGGACGCCGCGCCCGCACACATTCTGGCCAAAGTCCGCAACCATATCGGTCACCTGACCCTCAACCGCCCCGCCGGCCTCAATGCCATCACCCTCGGCATGGTCCGTACCCTGCAACAGCAGCTCGACGCCTGGGCTCAGGACCCGCAGGTGCATGCGGTGGTCCTGCGCGGCGCCGGCGAGAAGGCCTTCTGTGCCGGCGGCGATATCCGCACCCTCTACGACAGCTACCAGAACGGCCAGACCGTGCACGAGGACTTCTTCGTCGAGGAATACGCGCTGGACCTGGCGATCCACCATTACCGCAAGCCGGTGCTGGCGCTGATGGACGGTTTTGTCCTCGGCGGCGGCATGGGCCTGGTCCAGGGCGCCGACCTGCGGCTGGTCACCGAACGCAGCCGCCTGGCGATGCCGGAAGTGGCCATCGGTTACTTCCCGGACGTCGGCGGCAGTTATTTCCTGTCGCGCATCCCCGGCGAGCTGGGCATCTACCTGGGGGTCAGCGGCGTGCAGATCCGCGCCGCCGATGCCCTGTACTGTGGGTTGGCCGACTGGTACCTGGACAGCGACAAGCTGAGCCTGCTGGACCAGCGCCTGGACAGCCTGCAATGGGGCGACCACCCGCTCAAGGACCTGCAGGGCCTGCTGGCCAAGCTTGCCGTACAGCAATTGCCCGACGCGCCGCTGGCGGCCTTGCGCCCGGCCATCGACCACTTTTTCGCCCAGGCCGACGTGCCGAGTATCGTCCAGCAATTGCGGGAAGTGACCCTGGGCGATACTCATGAATGGGCCACCAGCACCGCCGACCTGCTGCTGACCCGCTCGCCCCTGGCCATGGCCGTGACCCTGGAAATGCTCCGTCGCGGTCGCCAGCTGAGCCTGGAACAGTGTTTTGCCCTGGAGCTGCACCTGGACCGCCAGTGGTTCGAGCGCGGCGACCTGATCGAGGGCGTGCGCGCCCTGCTGATCGACAAAGACAAGAACCCACGCTGGAACCCGCCGACCCTGCAGGCGCTGGACGCCGCGCACGTGGCGAGTTTCTTCAGCGCTTTCGACCCGAACCGGAGCTGAGCCATGCACGACCTTGAATTGACCGAAGAGCAGGTGATGATCCGCGACATGGCCCGGGACTTCGCCCGCGGTGAAATCGCCCCCCACGCCCAGGCCTGGGAAAAGGCCGGCTGGATCGACGACGCCCTGGTGGCGAAGATGGGCGAGCTGGGCCTGTTGGGCATGGTGGTACCCGAGGAATGGGGCGGCACCTATGTCGACTACGTGGCCTATGCCCTGGCGGTGGAGGAAATCTCCGCCGGCGACGGCGCCACCGGCGCGCTGATGAGCATCCACAACTCGGTGGGCTGCGGGCCGATCCTCAACTACGGCACCCAGGCACAGAAAGAAACCTGGCTGGCGGACCTGGCCAGCGGCCAGGCGATCGGCTGCTTCTGCCTGACCGAACCCCAGGCCGGCTCCGAAGCCCACAACCTGCGCACCCGTGCCGAACTCAAGGACGGCCAGTGGGTGATCAACGGTGCCAAGCAGTTCGTCAGCAACGGCCGCCGGGCCAAGCTGGCGATCGTCTTCGCGGTGACCGACCCGGAGCTGGGCAAGAAAGGCCTGTCGGCGTTCCTGGTGCCCACCGATACCCCGGGTTTCGTGGTCGATCGCAGCGAACACAAGATGGGCATCCGCGCCTCGGACACCTGCGCGGTGACCCTCAACCAGTGCACCGTGCCCGCGGCCAACCTGCTGGGCGAGCGCGGCAAGGGCCTGGCGATTGCCCTGTCCAACCTCGAAGGCGGGCGCATCGGTATCGCCGCCCAGGCCCTGGGCATCGCCCGTGCCGCCTTCGAAGCGGCGCTGGCCTACGCCCGCGACCGGGTGCAGTTCGACAAGCCGATCATCGAGCACCAGAGCATCGCCAACCTGCTGGCCGACATGCACACCCGCCTCAACGCCGCGCGCCTGCTGATCCTGCATGCCGCACGCCTGCGCAGCGCCGGCAAGCCGTGCCTGTCGGAAGCCTCCCAGGCCAAGCTGTTCGCCTCGGAAATCGCCGAGCAGGTCTGTTCCTCGGCGATCCAGATCCACGGCGGCTACGGCTACCTCGAGGACTACCCGGTGGAGCGCTACTACCGGGATGCGCGGATCACCCAGATCTACGAAGGCTCCAGCGAGATCCAGCGCATGCTGATCGCCCGCGAGCTGAAGCACTATCTGCTGTAACCCCGAAATCCTCGCAAACCTGGCAGCGGCTACCCAGGCACCGCACCTGTAGCCGCTGTCGAGCACCAGCGAGGCTGCGACCGACTGCGAAGCAGGCGCTGACCAGTCAACGCGTTTACCCAGCCAGAATGCAGACTCAGGCTTTGCGGCAACTGCGTTGCCGATCGCAGCCTCGCTGGCGCTCGACAGCGGCTACGGGGATCGTGGGCACAAAAAAATCGCAGCCAAGGCTGCGATTTTTTTGTAGCGAGGGCTGGATCAGCGGTCCTTGAACTGCGCCTCGCGCTTGGCGATAAAGGCCGCCATGCCTTCCTTCTGGTCTTCGGTGGCGAAGGCTGCGTGGAATACCCGGCGCTCGAAACGCACGCCTTCGGAGAGGCTGACTTCGAAGGCGCGGTTCACGCTTTCCTTGATCATCATGCTCACCGGCACCGACTTGCTGGCGATCAGCGTCGCGACCTTCAGCGCTTCGTCCAGCAGCTCGTCGGCCGGCACGATCCGCGCGACGATGCCGCAACGCTCGGCTTCCACCGCATCGATAAAGCGCCCGGTCAGGCACATTTCCATGGCCTTGGCCTTGCCCACGGCGCGGGTCAGGCGCTGGGTGCCGCCCATGCCCGGCAGCACGCCGAGGTTGATCTCCGGCTGGCCGAACTTGGCGTTGTCGCCGGCCAGGATGAAGTCGCACATCAGCGCCAGCTCGCAGCCGCCGCCCAGGGCAAAGCCGTTGACCGCAGCGATGATCGGCTTGCGCCGGTTGGCCACCCGGTCGCTGTCACTGAACAGGTCGTCCATGTAGATCTTCGGGTAGGTCAGCTCGGCCATTTCCTTGATATCGGCGCCGGCGGCGAAGGCCTTCTTCGAGCCGGTGAGGACAATGCAGCCGATCTGCGGATCGGCCTCCAGGCGGTCCAGGGCCTGGTTCAGTTCGCTGACGATCTGCGCATTGAGGGCGTTCAGCGCCTGGGGACGGTTGAGGGTGATCAGGCCGACGCGGTCCTTGATCTCCAGCAGAATGGTTTCGTAGCTCATCGAGGGATTCCTTGTTAAAGATTGCGCGAAATGACCATGCGCTGAATGTCGCTGGTGCCTTCGTAGATCTGGCAGACCCGCACGTCGCGGTAGATGCGCTCCAGGGGGAAGTCGTTGAGATAACCGTAACCGCCCAGGGTTTGCAAGGCGGCGGAACAGACCTTCTCGGCCATCTCCGAGGCGAACAGCTTGGCCATCGAGGCCTCCACCAGCGCCGGCTTGCCGCTGTCGCGCAGGGCCGCGGCATAGTGCACCATCTGCCGCGCCACGGCGATCTGGGTGGCCATGTCCGCCAGGCGGAAGGCCACGGCCTGATGCTCGATCAGCGGCTTGCCGAAGCTCTGCCGTTCCCGGGCGTAGTCCCGGGCCGCCTCGAACGCGGCGCGGGCCATGCCCACCGATTGCGAGGCGATGCCCACGCGGCCGCCTTCGAGGTTGGCCAGGGCGATCTTGTAGCCCTCGCCCTCCGCGCCCAGGCGGTTGGCCACCGGCACTTTTACATCCTCGAAGAGGATCTGGCAGGTATCGGAGGCATGCTGGCCGAGCTTGTCTTCCACCCGCGCGACGCTGTAGCCCGGCGCATCGGTGGGCACGATAAAGGCGCTGATGCCACGCTTGCCGGCCGCCGGGTCGGTCACCGCGAACACGATCACCACCCCGGCGTTCTGCCCGGAGGTGATGAACTGTTTGCAGCCGTTGAGCACATAGTGGTCGCCTTCCAGCCGCGCCCGGGTTTTCAGGCTGCTGGCGTCGGAACCGGCCTGGGGTTCGGTCAGGGCGAAGGCACCGAGCATGGCGCCACTGGCCAGGGGCTTGAGGAAACGCTCCTTCTGCTCATCACTGCCGAACTTGAGGATCGGCACGCAGCCCACCGAGTTGTGCACGCTCATGATGGTCGAGCAGGCGCCGTCGCCGGCGGCGATCTCTTCCAGGGCCATGGCGTAGGCCAGGTAACCGGTGTCGCAACCGCCCCACTGCTCCGGCACCAGCATGCCGAAGAAGCCCAGCCCGGCCATCTCGGCGATGGCCTCCTTGGGGAATCGATGCTCGCGGTCCCATTCGGCGGCGAAGGGTTTCAGCCGCTCCTGGGCGAACTGCCGGGCGGCGTCGGCGATTTGCGTTTGTTCGTCATTGGGCAGCATGGTCAGTCCTCAATACAGGCATTCGACGGCCATGGCCGTGGCTTCGCCGCCGCCGATGCAGATCGCTGCGACGCCGCGCTTCAGGCCTTTCTGGCGCAGGGCCGACAGCAGGGTCACGATGATCCGCGCGCCGGACGCGCCGATCGGGTGGCCCAGGGCGCAGGCGCCGCCATGCACGTTGACCTTGTCGTGGGGGATTTCCAGTTTCTGCATGGTGACCAGGCTGACCACGGCGAAGGCTTCGTTGATTTCGAACAGCTCGACCTGGTCGATGGACCAGCCGGTTTTCTTCAGCAGCTGCTTGATCGCGCCGACCGGCGCCACCGGGAACAGGCCCGGGGTATCGGCGAACGCCGCATGGCCGTGGATCACCGCCAAGGGTTTGAGACCGCGCTTTTCGGCCTCGGAACGACGCATCAGCACCAGGGCCGCGGCGCCGTCGGAGATCGAGCTGGAGTTGGCCGCGGTGACCGTGCCGCCGTCGCGGAATGCCGGTTTCAGCGTGGCGATCTTGTCCAGCTTGGCCTTGGGCGGCTGTTCGTCGTCGCTGACGGTTTTCTGTTCCTTGCCGACGGTGACCTGCAACGGAACGATCTCGGCCTTGAAGCTGCCGTCCTTGATCGCCTGCTGGGCGCGGGTCAGGGAGGCCACGGCAAAGGCGTCCTGGACTTCGCGGCTGAAGCCGTTGTCCTGCGCGCAGTCTTCGGCGAAGGTGCCCATCAGGCGGCCCTTGTCGTAGGCGTCTTCCAGGCCGTCGAGGAACATATGATCGAGTACCCGGCCATGGCCCATGCGGTAGCCGCTGCGGGCGCGGTCCAGCAGGTACGGCGCGTTGGACATGCTTTCCATGCCGCCGGCGATCACCACCTCGGCGCTGCCGGCCAGCAGCATGTCGTGGGCCAGGATGGTGGTTTCCATGCCCGAGCCGCACATCTTGTTCACCGTGGTGCAGCGGGTCGACTTGTCCAGGCCGGCGCCCAGCGCCGCCTGCCGCGCCGGGGCCTGGCCGAGGCCGGCGGGCAGCACGCAACCGAACAGCACTTCATCGACGGCGTCGCTGGCGACCCCGGCGCGTTCCACCGCGGCCTTGATGGCGGCGGCGCCGAGTTGCGGTGCGGTCAGGCTTTTCAATTCACCCTGGAAGCCGCCCATCGGGGTGCGGACGGCGCTGACGATAACAATCGGATCGTGGTTCATGGTCAATCCTCCTTATTTGGCGGCCATGCGCAAGGCGCCGTCGAGACGGATCACCTCGCCGTTGAGCATGCTGTTGGTAATGATATGCCCGACCAGCGCGGCGTACTCCTCCGGCTTGCCCAGGCGCGGCGGGAACGGCACGCCGGCGGCCAGGGAGTCGCGCACTTCCGGGGTCATACCGGCCATCATCGGGGTCTCGAAAATCCCCGGGGCGATGGTCATCACCCGGATGCCGAAGCGCGCCAGCTCGCGGGCGGCCGGCAAGGTCAGGCTGGCGATGGCGCCCTTGGACGCGGCATAGGCGGCCTGGCCGATCTGACCGTCGAAGGCTGCCGCCGACGCGGTATTGATGATCACCCCGCGCTCGCCGTCGGCGTTCGGTTCGCCTTCGGCGATGGCCGCGGCGGCCAGGCGCAGCAGGTTGAAACTGCCGATCAGGTTGACGTTGATCACCTGGCTGAAGCTGGCCAGGGCATGGGGGCCGTGCTTGCCGAGGATCTTCTCGCCGCGCACGATACCGGCGCAGTTGACCAGCCCGTGCAGGCCGCCGAACGCCTTGACCGTCGCCTGCACCGCCGCGGCCGCGGCCACTTCGTCACAGATGTCGGCGACCGTGCTCTGGCAACCGAGCTGCCGCGCCTGGGCCGCCACGGCCTCGGCATTGAGGTCCACCAGCATCACGTTGGCGCCGGCCTTGACCAGCATGTGCGCGGTGGCCGCTCCGAGACCGGAAGCGCCGCCGCTGACGAGAAAAACCTTGTTTTCGATCTGCATCATGAGTTCCTGGGTGAGTCAGGCCGAAGCCTTGTGCGCCGCGGCCTCTTGAGCCTTGGCGATTTCCTGGTTGCGCAGGATGAAGCGCTGCAATTTGCCGCTTGGGGTTTTCGGCAATTCGCTGACAAATTCGATTTCACGGGGGTACGAGTGCGCGGCCAGGCGCTTGCGCACATGCTGGCGCAGCTCTTCGGCCAACTCCGGCGCCGCGCGGTACTGCGGGCTGAGCACGACGAAGGCCTTGACCAGCTCGGTACGCTCCGGATCGGGCTTGCCGATCACCGCCGCCTCGACCACCGCCGGGTGCTCGATCAGCGCGCTTTCCACGTCGAACGGGCCGACCCGGTAGCCCGAGGTGGTGATCACATCGTCGCTGCGCCCGACGAAGCTGATGCTGCCGTCCGGGTTCAGCTCCACGGTGTCGCCGCTCAGGTAATAGTTGCCGACGAAGGCCTTGGTCACCACGCCGTCGTAGCCGTTGAACCAGCACATCGGCGACTGGCTGCGGTCGATGGCGAGGATCCCCGGCTGGCCGACCGAGAGCTCCTGGTAGTTGTCGTCGAGCACCACGATGCGGTGGCCCGGCGAGGCGAAACCGGCGGAGCCGACATGCACCGGGTGCTCCAGGCCGTGGTGGTTGCACAGGACCATGCCCAGCTCGGTCTGGCCGTAGTGGTCGTGGATCACCACGCCCAGGTGATCGGCGAACCAGCGGATCACCTCGGGGTTCAGCGGCTCGCCGGCGCTGCTGACGATGCGCAGCTTGCCCTTGATCGAACGGGCGAACTCGTCGCCGCCGGCGATCAGCAGGCGGTAGGCGGTGGGCGATCCGGTGAGGTTGGTGATGCCGTACTTGTTGATCACCCGGCAGGTGCTTTCCAGGGTGAAGGGACCGTCGTAGAAGGTGATCGGATGGCCCATGCCCAGCGGGCCGGTGACGCCGAAATAGATGCCGTAGGCCCAGCCCGGGTCGGCGACGCTCCAGAACGCGTCCTCAGGGCGCAGGTCCACCGCGTCGCGGGTGTAGTTCTGGAACGCGACTATGGCCTTGAGCGGCACGTACAGCGCCTTGGACGGGCCGGTGGTGCCGGAGGTGAACATCAGCAGGAACGGGTCTTCGCCAGTGAGCAGCACCGGCTCGCACTGCGCCGGGTAGTTGGCCAGCTCGGCCCAGAAGCTGAAGTCGCCACGGACGATGCCCTGGCCCTTGGCCCCGGCGACCGTGACGATGGTCGGGCAGTCGGCCACCTCGGCCAGTTTCGGCCGGTTGACCGCGTCGGTCACCACCACCTTGGCCCCGGAGCTGCCCAGGCGGTGTTCGAGGGCCTTGGGCCCGAAGGCAGTGAACAGCGGCTGGTACACCGCGCCGATGCGCCAGGTGGCGAATACCGCGATCAAGAGTTCGACGTTACGCGGCAACAGGCCGGCGACCTTGTCACCCTTCTGGACACCCTGGGCCAACAGGAAGTTGGCGAAACGCGCGGCCTTGTCTTGCAACTCGCTGAAGGTGTAGGTCGCGCTGCTGCCGTCGCGGCCCTCCCAGAACAGCGCGATGCGCCCCGGCAAGGCGTGCCGGTCACAACATTCGACGCAGGCATTGAGCGCCGCCAGCGAACCCTGCAGGGCCGCATCGACGCTGTGCTGATAATTGAAGTGTGCAGTGGCAGACAAGTAATCGCGCATCGCCAGAATCCCTCACTGTTCTTATTAGGATGGGAACCACAGAAACAACAGGCAGATACTGGCGCCAGGGCCCTGACGGGACAATGGTCAAAGCTTTCAAGTTGCGTGACTGGTTTGGCCAAAAAAGCCATGGCGCCCTGTAGCCTTGTAGCCGCTGCCGAGCACCAGCGAGGCTGCGCTCAATCGCGCAGCGATTGCAATCCAGACAACGCGCTCTACCTGGCACACCGCGAGCTCAGGTTTTGCGGCCACTGCGTTGCCGATCGCAGCCTCGCAAGCTCGGCAGCGGCTACAAGGGCTACGGTGTATCAGGTCGGGTCGTTGAGGATCAGGCTGCGGTAATGCCCGGGGTTGGAGCCTGACCATTTGCGGAAGGCCTTGTAGAACGAGCTGGCGTCGGCGAAGCCCAGGCGGCTGGCGATTTCGCTGAAGCTGATCTGCGGCTCGGCCAGCCAGGCGATCGCCAGTTCCTTGCGCACCCCGTCCTTGAGGCCCTGGTAGGTCTGCCCCTCTTCCGCCAGGCGCCGGCGCAGGGTCGAGGCCGACATGCACAGGCTGTGGGCCAGGCTTTCGGTTTCCGGCCACTGCACCGCAGGCAACTGCCGCAAATCGTGACGGATGCGACTGGCCAGGCTCTCCGGATCGCGGTACTTGACCAGGATATTGGCCGGCGCCTGGGCCAGGAAGCGCTTGAGTTCGTCAGGGCTGCGCTTGATCGGCAGGTCCAGGCAGTCGGCGGCGACGATCATCCGCGTGCGCGGCCGGTCGAAGCGCAGGTTCGGCGAGAACATCACCCGGTAGTCGTCGCAGAAATCCGGCGCCGGGCAGCGCAGCTCGATGGCCAGGATCGGGATGCGCCGCCCGGCCAGCCAGCAGGCCACGCCGTGGACGATCATCCAGTAGGTGAAATAGGTGAAGGCCCGGCGCGGCTCCTGCTCGTCCTCCAGCAACACAATCTCCGCCAGGCTCTGCTGGCGCACCAGTTGGGCCGGCAGGTGTTCGAGCATCAGCGACAGAAAGGCCAGCCCGGACGCCAGGCCCGCCGCCAGGTTCGGCTGGGCCATGGCGCTGCGGCAGAGAAACGCCAGGCTGCCGGATTTCAGCTTGCGCGGGTCCATGCCGAAGAACTCGTCGTCCGTGCGCCGCGCCAACAGCCGCCACAGGCGCGCATAGGCCGCCGCCGGCACCCGGGCCGCGCCGACCTCCAACTGGGCCGGGTCGATGCCGACCTTGGCCAGCACTTCCTCGGTAGCGGCACCGGGCTCGCAGCTTTGCAGCAGCGCTTCGCGCACCAGGTGCATGGAGATCGTGTCTTTTTCCGCCATTGCGCGTTACTGCTTCCTGCATCAAGGGATAGGCCGGCCATCTTAGGCAGTGACCGGTAAAAATCCAGTGGGCTTTCGGCTAATTCGCGGCATAAGCCCGATATCCAGGGGTAACTTTTACGATACCAAGCAAAGAAATATCCTAAATTCCTCATGATAGATCCGATCAAATAGTGGCCAGCTCTTTTTAGCAATCAATCTCAAATAGGATTCGCTCTCACTAAAAAGAGAGCCTTTCCTATGCCAACGAAAGCCCCCACCGCCTTGCCGCAACAGCGCCTGCTGGCCTCGACCCTGGGCCTTGCCCTCGCCTCCGGCGCTGGGTTGGCCGAAGCCGGCGAACGGCAGAAATCCCTGCAACTGGACAACATCAAGGTCGAGGCCGAGCAACCCGGCTACCAGACCGAACGCTCGGCTTCGGCCAAATACGTCGCGCCGCTGCTGGACACCCCGCAGACCATCACCGTGGTGCCGCCCAAACTGATCCAGGAACAACAGGCCCTGAGCCTGCGCCAGGTGCTGTCCAACGTGTCCGGCATCACCTTCAATGCCGGCGAAGGCGGTGGCGGCTCGGGGGACAGCATCAACATCCGCGGCTTCTCGGCCAACAGCAATATGCAGATCGACGGCCTGCGCGACAGTGCGCAGACCAACCGCTCCGACACCTTCAACGTCGAACAGGTGGAGGTCATCAAGGGCCCCAACTCGGTGTTCGGCGGCGCCGGCACCACCGGCGGCAGCATCAACGTGGTCAGCAAGCAGCCGAAGAACCAGGCGTTCACCCGCCTGGGCGGCAGCCTGGGCACGGACGACTACTACCGCCTGACCCTGGACAGCAACCAGCCGCTGGAAGGCGTCGGCCACGACAGCGCCGTGCGGCTCAACCTGATGGCCCATCAGAACGACGTGCCCGGCCGCGAACGGATCGACCGCCAGCGCTGGGGCATCGCGCCGTCGCTGCGCCTGGGTTTCAGCGACGCCACCCGGCTGACCCTCAGCGCCTTCCACCAGAGCGACGACAACCTCCCCGACTACGGCGTACCGGCCCGGGACGGCAAGAAGCTGGCCGGGGTCAAGCGCGATGCCTACTTCGGCTGGAACAACCTCGACAAGGAAGAGATCGAGCAGAACGCCTTCACCGCCGATTTCGAACATGACTTCAGCGACAGCCTGCGCCTGCAGAACCTCACCCGCTACAGCCGCACCGCCCGCGACACCATCGTCTCCGCGTCCCACGCCAACACCAGCGGCGTGCCGGCGGGCCGCTACCGCCCGGCCGGGCCCCAGGCCTACGGCCGCGACGCCACCACCGAGATGTGGATCAACCAGAGCAACCTGATCGGCGACTTCGAGTTCGCCGGCATGCGCCACGACTTCACCACGGGCCTGGAGCTGTCCCATGAAACCCTGGACCTGAAGACCTACAACCACGGCCTGGGCACGGCGCTGTACCCGCGCGACGGCTACGCCCTGGGCAGCCCGCCCGGCCGCTGGAACGGCCCGGTGAAGAAGGCCACCAGCGGCTACACCGAAACCCGGCTGACGGACCAGGCGCTGTACCTGTTCGATAACATCGCCCTGCACGAGCAATGGGACCTCAACCTGGGCCTGCGCTACGACAAAGTCCGCGGCAAGGCCGACAGCTACTCCGGCGCCCATGTGAAAACCGCGAAACGCGCCGCCGACGACGCCAAGGTCAGCGCCCGCACCGGGCTGGTGTTCAAACCCACCGAAAACGGTCGCCTCTATGCCGCCTGGGGCAACTCCTTCAACCCTTCCGCGGAGAACCTCGCCTCCACCGGCGGCGGCCTCAGCGCAAGCACCGAAGACCTGGCACCGGAAAAGAACGAGACCTGGGAACTGGGCACCAAGTGGGAGCTGCTGGACAAGCGCCTGGAGCTGGATGCCGCGCTGTTCCGCGTGGAGAAGAGCAACGCCCGGGAAACCATGGCCGACGGCTCGACCCAACTGGCCGGCAAGCAGCGGGTGCAGGGGGTGGAGCTGGGCCTCACCGGCCACGTGACCGAACACTGGGATGTGTTCGCCAACTACACCTTCCTCGACAGCGAAATCCTCAAGGCGGCGGATACCGCTTCCGGCATCGCCCGCAAGGGCCAGGCCCTGGGCAACACCCCGCCGCGCTCGCTCAACCTGTGGACCACCTATGAACTGCCGGCCGGCTGGACCCTGGGCTACGGCACCCGCTATGTCAGCGAGCGCAACGTCAGCTCCAGCACCCAGGCCAAGCTGGACGCCTACTGGCTGCACAACGCCATGCTCGGCTACAAGGTCAACCGCAACCTCGACCTGCAGCTGAACGTCAACAACCTGTTCGACAAGGACTATGTGGAACGGGTACGCCAGCAGGCCGGCAGCGACGCCCGTTCCTCGGCCATCGAATACGGCGATGCACGCGCGGCGATCCTCTCGGCCACCTATTCGTTCTGACCCTTCGCTCCAGCGTGAAGCTCCGGTCGACCGGGGCTTCGCCACCGCCTCCCCGCTTCGGCCGTCCTGGCCGAAAACCGATACGCAATCTCCCGCGCCTTACCCACCCCGAGCGGGCGAATCCCCTGTCCGTGGCGGCTTGCGCTGCTGAATGGATTTACCACCAGTGCAAAAAAGTACCGATTCAAGTGTCAGGGATGATTTGTCAGCGTGGTCGTCGAGGGCTTGTAATCAGCCCCACATGCTTCCCGGCATCCGGAAGACACAACAACAATAACTGTCCTTCCGCCGCCCTTCGGGCGCGGAACAGGAGTGCACGATGAAACCCAGCCTCACAGCCCTGCTCGTCACCGCCGGCATGACCCTGAGCGGCGTCAGCCTCGGCGCCCAGACCCTGACCATCGCCACCGTCAACAACAGCGACATGATCCGCATGCAGAAGCTCTCGAAAGCCTTCGAGAACGAGCACCCGGACATCCGGCTGAACTGGGTGGTGCTCGAAGAAAACGTGCTGCGCCAGCGCCTGACCACCGACATCGCCACCCAGGGCGGGCAGTTCGACGTGCTGACCATCGGCATGTACGAAGCCGCGCTGTGGGGCGCCAAGGGCTGGCTGGAGCCGATGAGCGACCTGCCCGCCGCCTACGACCTGCAAGATATCTTCCCCGCAGTACGCGAAGGCCTGTCGGCCAAGGGCACGCTGTACGCCCTGCCGTTCTACGCCGAAAGCTCCATGACCTATTACCGCACCGACCTGTTCCTGGCCGCCGGCCTGAACATGCCCGAGCACCCGACCTGGGAGCAGATCGCTGAGTTCGCCGGCAAGCTGAACCAGCCCGGGCAGGAACAGTACGGCCTCTGCCTGCGGGGCAAGGCCGGCTGGGGCGAGAACATGGCCCTGATCACCACCCTGGCCAACGGTTTCGGCGCGCGCTGGTTCGATGAACAGTGGCAGCCCGAATTCAACGGGCCGGAATGGAAGAACGCCCTGAGCTTCTACGTCGACAGCATGAAAAAGGCCGGCCCGCCCGGCGCCTCCAGCAACGGTTTCAACGAGAACCTGGCGCTGTTCAACAGCGGCAAGTGCGCGATCTGGGTCGATGCCAGCGTCGCCGGCTCCTTCGTCACCGACAAGACCCAGAGCAAGGTCAGCGACCATGTCGGCTTCACCTACGCGCCGCGGCAGGTCACCGACAAGGGTAGCGCCTGGATGTACGCCTGGGCGCTGGCGATCCCCACCAGCTCCAAGGCCAAGGACGCGGCGCGGACCTTCGCCACCTGGGCCACCTCCAGGGAATACGGGGCACTGGTCGCGGAAAAAGACGGCATCGCCAATGTGCCGCCGGGTACCCGCGCCTCGACCTACAGCGAAGCCTATCTGCAGGCCGCGCCGTTCGCCCGGGTGACCCTGGAGTCGCTGAAGGCCGCCAACCCGGGCCAGCCGACCCTCAAGCCGGTGCCCTATATCGGTATCCAGTTGGTGACCATTCCCGAGTTCCAGGCCATCGGCACCCAGGTCGGCAAGCTGTTCTCCGCCGCGCTGATCGGCCAGACCTCGGTCGACCAGGCCCTGGCCGCGGCCCAGCAGACCACCGAACGCGAAATGAAACGCGCCGGCTACCCGAAATAATCCCGTCCTCTGTGGGAGCGAGGCTTGCCCGCGATGAACGATAACGCGGTTATCGGACAGACCGCGGTGCGGCCATCACGGGCAAGCTCCGCTCCTACAGAAAACACACCTGAACGGTTGTGACTGCCATGAATACCTCGACTGCCAACGCTCATCTGGAAATGCCCCAGGCCGTCCGCAAGCGCCGCCTGCTCAACCCCGGCTGGTTCCTGGTCAGCCCCTCGGTGGCGCTGTTGCTGCTATGGATGATCGTGCCGCTGGGCATGACCCTGTACTTCTCGCTGATCCGCTACAACCTGCTGTACCCCGGGGAGAACGAGTTCGTCGGGCTGGAGAACTTCAGCTACTTCCTCAGCGACTCGGGCTTTTTGCCCGGGGCCACCAACACCCTGCTGCTGGTGGGCAGCGTGCTGGCGATCAGTGTGGTGTTCGGGGTGCTGATCAGCGCCCTGCTGGAAGCCAGCGAGTTCTTCGGCCGCGGCCTCGTCCGGGTGCTGCTGATCTCGCCGTTTTTCATCATGCCCACGGTGGGCGCGCTGATCTGGAAGAACCTGATCTTCCACCCGGTGTCGGGGATCCTCGCCGCGGTGTGGAAACTGTTCGGCGCCCAGCCGGTGGACTGGCTGGCCCATTACCCGCTGCTGTCGATCATCGTCATCGTCTCCTGGCAGTGGCTGCCGTTCGCCATCCTGATCCTGATGACCGCCATGCAGTCCCTGGACCAGGAACAGAAAGAGGCTGCACGCCTGGACGGCGCCGGCGCCCTGGCGATCTTCTGGCACCTGACCCTGCCGCACCTGGCGCGGCCGATCGCCGTGGTGGTGATGATCGAGACCATCTTCCTGCTCTCGGTGTTCGCGGAAATCTTCACCACCACCAACGGTGGCCCGGGCTACGCCTCGACCAACCTCGCCTACCTGATCTACAACCAGGCGCTGGTGCAGTTCGACGTCGGCATGGCCTCGGCCGGCGGCCTGATTGCCGTGGTCATCGCCAATATTGCCGCGATCGTCCTGGTGCGGATGCTCGGCAAAAACCTGACTGACAAGCCCTGAGGTGCGCGCCATGACCCTGCAACACTCCCGCCGCCTGCACAGCCTGCTGCTCGGCACCCTGGCCTGGATTATCGCGATCCTGATCTTCTTCCCGATCTTCTGGATGCTGCTGACCAGCTTCAAGAGCGAAATCGAGGCGTTCGCCACGCCGCCGCAGTTCATCTTCACCCCCACCCTGGAGAACTACCTGCATATCAACGAGCGCAGCAACTACCTGGCGTTCGCTTGGAACTCGGTGGCGATTTCCTTCAGCGCCACCGCCCTGTGCCTGCTGATCGCGGTGCCGGCGGCCTACTCCATGGCCTTCTTTGAAACCCGCAATACCCAGCGCACCCTGCTGTGGATGCTGTCGACCAAGATGCTGCCGCCGGTGGGCGTGCTGATGCCGATCTACCTGCTGGCGAAAAACTTCGGCCTCTTGGACACGCGCCTGGCGCTGATCGCGATCTACACCCTGATCAACCTGCCGATCGTGGTCTGGATGGTTTACACCTACTTCAAGGACATCCCCCGGGACATCCTCGAAGCCGCGCGTCTGGACGGTGCCACGCTCAGCCAGGAAATGCTCCGGGTGCTGCTGCCCATCGCCAAGGGCGGCCTGGCCTCCACCGTACTGCTGTCGCTGATCCTGTGCTGGAACGAGGCCTTCTGGTCCTTGAACCTGACCTCGTCCAACGCCGCGCCGCTGACCGCGCTGATCGCCTCCTATTCCAGCCCCGAGGGCCTGTTCTGGGCCAAGCTCTCGGCCGTCTCGACCCTGGCCTGCGCGCCGATCCTGATCTTCGGCTGGATCAGCCAGAAGCAACTGGTGCGCGGCCTGTCCTTCGGCGCAGTGAAATAACCCAAGCACACACCTGTAGCCGCTGCCGAAGGCTGCGATCGGCTCCGAAGGAGACGCGCTCTTGAGGACCTCGAAGGCCCTGCGGGCCTTATCGCAGCCTGCGGCAGCGGCTACACCGAATTATTGAAATCCGGAGAGATTCCATGGCCCACCTGAAAATCAAGAATCTGCAAAAAGGCTTCGAAGGCTTTTCCATCATCAAGGGCATCGACCTGGAGGTGAACGACCGCGAGTTCGTGGTCTTCGTCGGCCCGTCGGGCTGCGGCAAGTCCACCCTGCTGCGGCTGATCGCCGGCCTCGAGGACGTCAGCGGCGGGACCATCGAGCTGGACGGCCGCGACATCACCGAAGTCAGCCCGGCCAAGCGCGACCTGGCCATGGTGTTCCAGACCTACGCCCTGTACCCGCACATGAGCGTGCGCAAGAACATGTCCTTCGCCCTGGACCTGGCCGGCGTGGCGAAAACCGAAGTCGAGAAGAAAGTCGCCGAAGCGGCGCGCATCCTCGAGCTGGGGCCGATGCTGGAGCGCAAGCCCAAGCAGCTGTCCGGCGGCCAGCGTCAGCGCGTGGCCATCGGCCGGGCCATCGTGCGCAACCCGAAGATCTTCCTGTTCGACGAACCGCTGTCCAACCTCGACGCCGCATTGCGGGTACAGATGCGCCTGGAGCTGGCGCGCCTGCATAAAGAGCTGCAGGCAACCATGATCTATGTGACCCACGACCAGGTCGAAGCCATGACCCTGGCGGACAAGGTGGTGGTGCTCAATGGCGGTCGCGTGGAACAGGTGGGCTCGCCGCTGGAGCTGTACCACCGCCCGGCCAACCTGTTCGTCGCCGGTTTTCTCGGCACGCCGAAGATGGGTTTTCTCAAGGGCAAACTGAGCCGGGTCGATGTCCAGGGCTGCGAGGTCGAGCTGGAGGCCGGCACCCGCATCCGCCTGCTGCAGAGCGGTGCCCAACTCAGCGTCGGCAGCCCGGTGACCCTGGGCATCCGTCCCGAGCACCTGGAGCTGGCCCGCCCCGGCGACTGCACCCTGCGGGTCACCGCCGATGTCAGCGAACGCCTGGGCAGCGACACCTTCTGCCATGTGCGCACCGCCTCCGGCGAAGCCCTGACCTTGCGGATCCGCGGCGACCTGGCCAGCGCCTGCGGCCAGCAACTGGAGCTGAAGCTGGACCCCGAACACTGCCATCTGTTCGATGCCGACGGCGTGGCCGTGGCCAGAACCTTGCGCGCCGCCGCCTGACCGACGAGTACCAAACCATGAAGCTGAACCGACATAACCTCCACCACCTGGCCCCCGAAGTGCGGGTGCCGGCCTACGCTCCCGCCGAGACCCGGCAAGGCATGGTGCATATCGGCGTGGGCGGTTTCCACCGCGCCCATCAGGCCTATTACACCGATGCCCTGATGAACAGCGGCGAGGGCCTGGACTGGAGCATCTGCGGGGTCGGCCTGCGCGCCGAAGACCGCCGCGCCCGCGACGACCTGGCCGGCCAGGACTACCTGTTCACCCTGTTCGAGCTGGGCGACAGCGACGCCAGCGAAGTGCGAGTGATCGGCGCCATCAGCGAGATGCTGCTGGCCGAGGACGGCGCCCAGGCGCTGATCGACAAGCTGGCCGACCCGCGGATCCGCATCGTCTCGCTGACCATCACCGAGGGTGGCTACTGCATCGACGACAGCAGCGGTGAATTCATGGCCCATCTGCCGCAGATCCAGCACGACCTGTCACACCCGCGGCAGCCGAAGACCCTGTTCGGCTTTCTCTGCGCGGCCCTGGCCCGGCGCCGGGCGGCCGGCATTGCGGCCTTTACCCTGATGTCCTGCGATAACCTGCCGCACAACGGCGCGGTGACCCGCAAGGCGCTGCTGGCGTTCGCCGCCCTGCGCGATGCCGGCCTGCACGACTGGATCGCCGCCAACGTCAGCTTCCCCAACGCCATGGTCGACCGCATCACCCCCATGACCAGCACCGCCCACCGCCTGCAGTTGCACGACCAGCATGGCATCGACGATGCCTGGCCGGTGGTCTGCGAGCCGTTCGTGCAGTGGGTGCTGGAGGACAAGTTCGTCAGCGGCCGGCCGGCCTGGGAAAAGGTCGGCGTGCAGTTCACCGACGACGTCACGCCCTATGAGGAAATGAAGATCAAGCTGCTCAACGGCAGCCACCTGGCCCTGACTTACCTGGGCTTCCTCAAGGGCTACCGCTTTGTCCACGAGACCATGAACGACCCGTTGTTCGTGGCTTATATCCGCGCCTACATGGACCTCGACGTGACCCCGCAACTGGCGCCGGTGCCGGGCATCGACCTGGACCGCTACAAGGACACCCTGGTGGCGCGTTTCTCCAACCAGGCAATTGCCGACCAGCTGGAGCGGGTCTGCTCCGACGGCTCGTCGAAGCTGCCCAAGTTCACCGTGCCGACCATCAACGGCCTGCTCGCTGCGGGCCGCGACACCGAACGCGCGGCCCTGGTGGTCGCGGCCTGGGCCCTGTACCTCAAGGGCGTGGACGAGAACGGCGAGATCTACTCGATCCCCGACCCACGGGCCGAGTTCTGCCGCGAGCTGGTGCGCGAAGAACAACTGCTGCCCCAGCGCCTGCTGGCGGCCGAGGTTATCTTCGGTCCCGCCATCGCTCAATCGAGCGAATTTGCCGAAGCCTTCGAACGTTGCTACGCCAGCCTGCGGGACGACGGCGTGACCCGGACCCTGGAGCGGGTGTTGGCGCAGGAAAGCTGATGGTTGCCTGTAGCCTTGGCGTTACTCCAGGCAGATCGCGGATTCAGGCTTTGCGCTTGCTACGTCGGAATGCCGCCCAAACCGATCGCAGCCTCGCAGGCTCGGCAGCGGCTACACAGCCACCGCGATCCCTGTAGCCGCAACCGTCGTAAAACCGGGCACCGCGTTGTCGCTGACGCACCACCGACTACAGTGGTTTGATTTGAAATCCGTGCAGGTCCATCCATGACGACGCAACAACTATTCCTCGGCATCGACTGCGGCACCCAGGGCACCAAGGCCATCGTGCTCGACGCCGCCAGCGGTGAGGTGCTGGGACTCGGCGCCGCGCCCCACAACCTGATCAGCGGCGCCAACGGCCGCCGCGAACAGGACGTCGGCCAATGGCGCGCAGCCCTCGCCCTCGCCACCCGCCAGGCCTTGCTGGCAGCGAGGGTCAGCGGCCAGGACATCCTCGGCCTCGGTGTGTCCGGCCAGCAGCACGGCCTGGTCCTGCTCGACCCGCAAGGCCAGGTGCTGCGCCCGGCCAAGCTCTGGTGCGACACCGAATCCAGCGAACAGAACCAGCGCCTGCTGGATTACCTGGGTGGCGAACAGGGTTCCCTGGAACGCCTGGGCCTGGCGCTTGCCCCCGGCTACACGGTCTCGAAACTGCTGTGGACCCGGGAGCAGCATCCCCTGGTGTTCCAGCGCATCGCGCGGATCCTGCTGCCCCACGACTATCTGAACCATTGGCTGACCGGCCGCGCCTGCAGCGAGTACGGCGACGCCTCGGGCACCGGCTATTTCAATGTGCGCAGCCGCCAGTGGGACCTGGCGCTGCTCCGGCATATCGACCCCGACGGCCGCCTGGAAGCGGCCTTGCCCGAGCTGATCGAAGCACACCAGCCCGTAGGCACACTGCTGCCGGAGATCGCCCGGCACCTGGGCCTCAACCCGCGGGCGCTGGTGTCCAGCGGCGGTGGCGACAACATGCTGGGCGCTATCGGCACCGGCACCATCCAGCCCGGCACCCTCACCATGAGCCTGGGTTCCTCCGGCACCCTGTACGCCTATGCCGATCGGCCCCGGGTCAGCGCGGACCCTGGGGTGGCGACCTTCTGTTCCTCCAGCGGCGGCTGGCTGCCGCTGATCTGCACCATGAACCTGACCAACGCTACCGGCGCGGTGCGCGAGCTGTTCGCGCTGGACCTCGACGGCTTCAACCGACAGGTGGCCCAGGCGCCCATCGGGGCCGAGGGTGTGTGCATGCTGCCGTTCCTCAACGGCGAGCGGGTCCCCGCCCTGCCCCACGCCAGCGGCAGCCTGCTGGGGCTGACCCCGGACAACCTGACCCCGGCCAACCTGTGCCGGGCGGCGGTCGAAGGCACCACCTTCGGCCTGCGCCATGGCCTCGACCTGCTGCGCCGCAACGGCCTGCAGAGCCAAAGCATCCGCCTGATCGGCGGCGGCTCGAAAAGCCCGCTGTGGCGGCAGATGGTCGCCGATATCATGCACACCCCAGTGGTCTGCACCGAGCAGAGCGAAGCGGCGGCCCTGGGCGCGGCCATCCAGGCGGCCTGGTGTCGCTACCAGGACAGCAACCGGGACAGCGACCCCGCGCAAAGCCTGGCGCAACTGTGCCAACGCTGCGTGAAGCTCGATGCAAGCAGCGAAACCTGGCCGGTCGCGGCCAATGTGGCGGCCTACCAGCAGGCCTACGAACGTTACCAACAGCACGTGGCAACCCTTTTGAAGAGCGAGTGACTATGTATCTGGTCTGCGGTGAAGCACTGTTCGATTTTTTCAGCGAAGACGATGCCGGCGGGCGGGCATCGCGGGTGGACTTCCAGGCGCTTGCCGGCGGCTCGCCGTTCAATGTCGCGGTGGGCCTGCGCCGCCTGGGCGTCGATGCGGCGCTGTTCGCCGGGCTGTCCACCGACTACCTCGGCCGGCGCCTGCTGCAGGTGCTGCGCGACGAAGGCGTGCGCCAGCACTACCTGCTGGACGTCCAGGCCCCGACCACCCTGGCGATGGTCGCGCTCGGCGCCAACGGCGTGCCGCACTACAGCTTTCGCGGCGAAGGCTGCGCCGACCGCCAGTTGCAGTTGGCCGACCTGCCTGAACTGGACAGCCGGGTGCGCGGCCTGCACCTCGGTTCGTTTTCCCTGGTGGTGCAGCCGGTCGGCGACACCCTGCTGGCCCTGGCGCGCCGCGAACGGGGCAAGCGCCTGATCAGCCTCGACCCCAATGTGCGCCTCAACCCGGCGCCGGACATCGAGCTGTGGCGCCGACGCATCGACACCCTGGTCAGGCTGGCCGACCTGATCAAGGTCAGCGACGAGGACCTGCACCTGCTCTACCCCGACCAGGACCCGCGGCACGTGATCGAGGGGTGGTTGCAGCATCATTGCCAGCTGGTGTTCCTGACCCGCGGCGCAGAGGGCGCGGAGGTGTTCAGCAAGGCACATGGCCACTGGTCGGCGCCGGCCATGCCGATTAAGATGGCCGACACCGTGGGGGCCGGCGACACCTTCCAGGCCGCCTTGATCGCCTGGTTGACCGAACGGCAGCTGGATTCGCTGGAGGCTGTTGCGCGGTTGAACCGGGAACAGATCGACCAGATGCTCAGGTTCGCCATCCGCGCCGCGGCGCTGACCTGCAGCAAGACCGGACCGGACCTGCCCTATCGTCACCAATTGAATTGATTGATCGCGGGGGCGCAGTGCCTGCGCCCCGCATCGACCCGAACAGAGCCTGCCTTTTGATCCGTTCCGCCTACATCGCTGTGTTGCTCCCCTTCCTCCTCACCGGCTGCGCGACCTCGCCGCCCGCCAATCCCAACGACATCTGCGAGATCTTTCGCGAGAAGAGCGACTGGTACAAAGCCGCCAAGGCCACCGAAGAGAAATGGGGCGTGCCGATCCAGGTGCCGCTGTCGATCATCTACCAGGAATCGAGCTTCAAGCAGGACGCCTTGCCGCCGCGCAAATACCTGCTGTGGGTCATTCCCTGGGGCCGAGTGAGCACGGCGGCGGGCTATCCGCAGGCCAAGGACGAGGTCTGGGGCGACTACCAGAGCAAGGGTGACAACTACTGGGCCAGCCGCACCGACTTCGCCGACGCCACGGATTTTATCGGCTGGTACATGGACCAGACCTGGCGGGTCAACGGCGTGACCAAGCAGGACGCCTATCGCCAGTACCTGAACTACCACGAAGGCTGGGGCGGCTACCGCCGCCAGACCTACGCGGCCAAGCCGTGGCTGCAGACCGTGGCGGGGAAAGTGCAAAGCCGCTCCAACCTCTACGGCCGGCAATACGCCGGCTGCAAGGAAGAACTGAACCGAGGGTTCTGGAGCCGGTTCTGGGATTGGTTGTAACGGCCTGACAAGCGTCGTTCCAGACGGATCGCGGATGCAGGCTTTGCGATTGCTGCGCAATCGATCGCAGCCTCGCAAGCTCGGCAGCGGCTACACAGAGACCGCGATCCCTGTAGCCGCTGCCGAAGGCTGCGATCGGCGGCGCAGCCTTCGCAAAACCTGCTGACGCGTCATTCCAGGCAGATCGCGGATTCAGGTTCTGGCCGTCAGAACACCGAGAAGTTGTAGCTGACGATCAGCCGCGTTTCGTCCATGTCCCGGGCGAATTTCTCGTAGTTGCTGCGGTAGGTGGCGTTACGCAGGCGCAGGCTGACGTCCTTGAAGGTGCCGCTCTGCACCACGTACTTGAGTTCGCTGTCGCGTTCCCATTCGCGGCCTTCCTGGTCGCTGCCCGGGACCTTGATATGGTCGCCGCTGATGTAACGGGTCAGGAAGCTCAGGCCGTTGAGGCCGATGGCCTTGAAGTCGTAGTCGTAACGCAGCTGCCAGGAACGCTCCTGGGCGGCGGCGAAATCGTTGACCTGCGCATAGTTGACCAGGTACGGGTTGGTGCCATCGAGGTACGGCATCGAGTTGTCGCCGTTCATGCGCTGCCAGCCGGCGCTGAAGGTATGACCGTCGATGGCGTAACCGAGCATGCCGCTCAGGGCGCGGTTATCGATGGAGCCCGCGCGCTCGGCGCCGCTGTCGGCACTCTTGAGCAGGCGCAGGTCGGCCTTCAGCACACCGTTGCCCAGCGGCTGGTTGCCCAGCAGGCCCACGAAATGCTGACGGTAGATGTCTTCGAGCTCGGCGTAGTGGTACTGGCCGGTCAGGCGGTCGTTGAACTTGTAGTCGATGCCGTACATGTCGAAATGGTCGGCGGTGACGTTGCAGGCATAACGCTTGTTCTTGCAATGCACGCGGATGTCCTGGGCGTCCGTGGAGTCCCGGGCGGTGTATTGGTCCAGGCGCGCGGCCATGAACGTCAGGTCCTTGATCTCCTTGGAGGTGAGCATGGCACCGTTGAACATGGTCGGCAGCAGGCGCCCGTCGTTGTACTTGAGCAGCGGCAGGTCCGGCAGCAGCGCGCCGTACTTGAGCACGCTCTGGGAGACCCGCACCTTGGCGGTCAGGCCCAGCTTGGCGTACTGGTCCTTGGAGCCCCGCGGGTCCTGGCCGCTGGACGGCAGCAGGCCGCTGTTGCTGCGGTCGGGGCTGGAATCGAGCTTGAGGCCGAGCATGCCCAGCGCATCGATGCCAAAACCGACGGTGCCTTCGGTGTAGCCCGATTGCAGGTTGAGAATGAAGCCCTGCGCCGCCTCTTCGCGCTTGGAGGCGCCTTGATCGTTGCTGGTGTGACCGTCGCGGAAGTCACGGTTGAAGTAGATGGTGCGCGACTCCAGCTTGGCGCTGCTGTCTTCGAAAAAGCCCGCAGCCTGGACCTGGGCGGTAAAACCCGCGCACAGGCAAAGGGCACCGAGGCCCAGGGGACGGTAGGAGTGCAGCAAAGGGAAAGGGGGACGCATGAAAAGCTCCAGCAGTGCATCGGTAACGCGGGTGAAAGAAAGCAATAGCAATCCATCTGGCGAATCATTTCTGGCCAGGTGAATTGATAAGATCAATGTTGACCCGCAATGATGGCAGATAGCCTTAACCGCACACACCCGACTTTAGTCTGAAGCCGCTACAGCCTTTGCCCTGCCGCGCCCTCCTCTGGCTGTCCTTGCGCCCTGCCGGGAAGCAATCATTTCCGACACTTTCCCCATCGGCGGCGCGCTGTTGACCGGGCAGCGATTGGCCGGCGCTCTAGACGTCCTGTGGATCCAACCCCGTGCTTCTCGTTGGAAAAAGCAGCATTTCTTTCTTTGGCAACCCTACCGTTCGTCGGTAAATTTTAGCTGCCTGGGGTTTGTAACAAGGAATTGGCAGAACACCTTTCAAAGACGAAATTTAAATTTATCTGATTGATTTAAATGGCATTTAAACCTTGACCAGCTTTGCTCTGAACAGCATCGTCATTTATACAGCACGGCAAAACGCCAATTAACCGACTACCAAATATGGTAGTGTCAAAAAAAGAACGCGAAAAGGCCTTGCACCTATTCAGTTCTTCAAAAAGTGAGCGGAAAGCTCGCTCACCACCCCCCATCACGGACGAGGTGACAACCTTGGATGTCAGCGTTTTTGGTACCGGTCATCCAGGCCTGGTACAGGCAGCCGCCCTGGCCGACGTCGGCCACCCTGTGGCCTGTGTCGACATCGCCCCCCTTCACCCGCCTGGGTTGAGCAGCGGCTTGCCCTATCACATGCCGGGGGCGCTCTACCCATGAATATCCTGATCACCGGGGCCGCCGGATTCATCGGCGCCCATACCGTACTGCGTTTGCTCAAGGATGGGCATCAGGTCACCGGGCTGGATAACTTCAACGACTATTACGATCCGCAACTCAAGCACGACCGGGTGCGCTGGATAGAACAGCAGGTGGGACCTTTCCCCCTGTACCGCCTCGACCTGAGCGATACCGAAGCCCTCGCCCGGCTGTTCGCCCAGACCCACCCGCAGGTGGTGATCAATCTCGCAGCCCAGGCCGGGGGGCGTTATTCCCTGGAAAACCCCAAGGCCTACCTGGACAACAACCTCGGCGGTTTTCTCAACCTGCTGGAGATGTGCCGGCGCTACCCGGTCGAGCACCTGATCTACGCCTCGTCCAGCTCGGTGTACGGCGCCAACCATCAGACGCCCTGCAAGGTCGGCGACAACGTCAACCACCCGCTGTCGCTGTACGCCGCGAGCAAGAAGGCCAATGAACTGATGGCCCACAGCTACAGCCACCTGTACGACATGCCGGCCACCGGCCTGCGCTTCTTTACCGTGTACGGCCCCTGGGGTCGCCCGGACATGTCGCCGATCCTGTTCGCCAAGGCCATCAGCGAAGGCCGTCCGCTGAAGCTGTTCAACTACGGCATGCACCAGCGCGACTTCACCTACATCGACGACATAGTCGAAGCCCTGGTGCGTCTGTTGGCCAAGCCGCCGCGGCGCGATCCGCTGTGGAATCGCGAGCAGCCCGACCCGGCCAGCAGCATGGCGCCCTGGCGCCTGTTCAATATCGGCGGGCAGCGTCCGGTGGAGCTCAAGGACTACGTCGCCACCCTAGAACAGTTGCTCGGGCGCAAGGCCGAGGTCGAGTACCTGCCGTTGCAACCCGGCGATGTGCTGAACAGCTGCGCCGATGTCGGCGCCCTGGAGAACGTCACCGGCTTCGGCCCGCAGGTCCCCCTGGCCGAAGGCCTGGGACGCTTCGTCGACTGGTTCCAGAGCTACTACCGGCCGCCCTTGCCGCCACGGGCCTGAGCCGCCCAAGGTCGGCGACTGTTTAGCGGCACGAGGGGATTCGGCGGAGCGCTTGTGCGGGAATCCCTGAGCAGCCATCGGCGCCTCCCCTACAGCCAACTCCGCTAATTCCTGTAGGGCCTTACCTGGATCGGCTGTCAGGCGTAAATGCCGCTTATTACAGAGTTTTCTGAATGTTTCAGCAGGCGGAATACCACGGCCGCCTCGGCTTGAATCGACCGGCTTATTCCTGCACCATCCGCCCCCTGCTTATTCAATGGATGGATTTCACGGCATGCTGGATGCTAACGCTACCCATATTTCCCTGACGATCGAAGGCGCCTCGGTCGACCTTCAGGTCCTGAGTTTCGTCGGCCGCGAAGCCCTCAACCAACCCTTCTGCTTCGACATCGAACTGGTCAGCGCCCGCCCCGACCTCAAGCTCGAAGAGCTGCTGCACAAACCGGCTTGCCTGTCCTTTGGGGCAACCGGCAAAGGCCTGATCCACGGCCTGGTGTACCGCATCGCCCAGGGCGACTCCGGGCGCAAGCTGACCCGCTACAGCATCAGCCTGACCCCGCAGCTCAACTACCTGCGCCACAGCTTCAACCAGAAGATCTACCAGCACTTGAGCGTGCCGAAGGTCATCGCCCAGGTCCTCGAGGCCCGCGGCATCCTGGCCGACGCCTACAGCTTCCAGCTCGGCGCCGAGTATCCGGAGCGGGTCTATTGCACCCAGTACGACGAGTCCGACCTGCACTTCATCCAGCGCCTGTGCGAAGAAGAAGGCATCCATTTCCACTTCCAGCACTCGGCCAGCGGCCACAAGCTGGTGTTCGGCGACGACCAGACGGTGTTCCGCAAATTGGCGGCGGTGAACTACCAGCAGGACTCCGGCATGGCCGCCGAGCAACCGGTGATCAAGCGCTTCAACCTGCGCCTGGAGACCCGCACCAGCCGCGTCGGCCGCCGTGACTACGACTTCGAGAAACCGCGGCTGCTGCCCGAAGGCACCGCCAAGTCCGAGTTCATGCCGGACCTGGAAGACTACGACTACCCTGGCCTGTTCACCCAGAAAGCCCGGGGCAAACAACTGGCCAGCCGCGCCCTGGAACGCCACCGCAGCGATTACCAACTGGCCGAAGGCAAAGGCGACGAACCGAGCCTGGTCAGCGGCCATTTCCTGACCCTGGCCGCCCACCCGCGCAGCGAATGGAACGACCTGTGGCTGCTGCTGGAAGTGATCCACGAAGGCAAGCAACCGCAGGTGCTGGGCGAGAACATCACCAGCGACGTCACCAGTAATAAGGACGACTTCCACCAGGGCTACCGCAACCGCTTCCTCGCCACGCCCTGGGACGCCCACTACCGGCCGCCCCTGGAGCACCCCAAGCCCAAGTCCCTGGGCAGCCAGACCGCGGTGGTCACCGGGCCCAAGGGCGAAGAAATCCATTGCGACCGGTACGGGCGGATCAAGGTGCAGTTCCATTGGGACCGCGACGGCCAGGCCGACGACAACACCAGTTGCTGGGTGCGCGTGGCCAGCGGCTGGGCCGGCAAGGCCTACGGCGGCATCGCCATCCCGCGGATCGGCATGGAAGTGCTGGTGACCTTCCTCGAAGGCGACCCCGACCAGCCCCTGGTCACCGGCTGCCTGTACCACAAGGAAAACGTGGTCCCCTACGACCTGCCGGCGAACAAGACCCGCAGCACCTTCAAGACCCTGAGCAGCCCCGGCGGCAAGGGCTACAACGAACTGCGCATCGAAGACAAGAAAGGCGCCGAGCAGATCTACCTGCACGCCCAGCGCGACTGGGACGAAAACGTCGAGCACGACCAGCGCATCCGCGTCGGCAACGAACGCCACGACACGGTGGAAGCCAACACCCTGACCGAACTCAAGGCCGAAGAACACCGCATCACCCATCTGGACCGCAAAAGCGAAATCCGCGCCAACGACCACCTGACCGTGGCCGTGACCCAGCACGCCAAGATCGGCACCGCGCAGTTCGTCGAGGCCGGCCAGGAGATCCACTACAAGGCCGGGAGCAAGGCCGTGCTGGAAGCCGGCGCCGAACTGACCGCCAAGGCCGGCGGCAGCTTCGTCAAGCTCGACGGCGGCGTGACCATCAGCGGCGCGGAGGTGAAGATCAACTCGGGAGGTGGGCCAGGGGCAGGCTCGGGACTGAATATCCTGATGCCCGGCATGCCGCTGATTGCCGATCAGGACAGGGCGGGCGGCGTGTTGAAGAGCAAAGAAGTCAGCCGCTTTTACGAGCGGTGCAAGTTCGTTACCGGCTCCGGCACGCCAGTCGAAGGTATCAAGGCAGCCTTTATCCTGCCGAGCCTCACTGCTCCATTGATCTTCAAGAGCAACGCTGATGGTCACTCCCCACAAGTCGAGGCGGATACCGTACAAACAGCCAAGGTTCATCTTCTATGGGATGACTTTGATGTCCCGGATGGAGCAGACGATTACGAACGGAGTCGGAAGCAATGAGCAGTACACCTCCAATTGCCACGCCTGAGATCAGTAAGGCCAAGAACGCCGCGCCCCATGAGATCAAGATCAACTGTGCCCAGTTGTGGTCTCTGGCCCAAGCGCAAGCGATCAGGCGACTAAGCACTCAGCGTAACGAGTATTACCTGTTCGGCAGCAAGAAATGGATGCTGGTCGGCGATTTCAGTATCAGGGCCGCTCGTATTGCCGGCGTATACGCGTCCTTCTATCTGGAACGGGAAGACGGAGGCCAGGCAGCGTTCAAGGGCCGCTTCTACTGGATGGGGCTGGCCGCTTTTGCGAGCAAGCAGGTGATGTGCGGTCTGGACTTCACGAAGCTCGTAAATGCAGCAACGAATAACCCTTTGCTTGCTCCCGCGAAAGTACCAAATCAGGTAGGCAAGAATGGCCTTGGAAAAGGCAACTTCTGGCTGTTCCAAGACATATTCTGCTGGCACTGGTTTTACAGTAAGTTTCCAGACAGTTTCTTTTCATGCTCGGGGGCACGAAACAGCGACACGTTCGAAAAGCCGATAGCGGAGGCTGTAAAGAAACTTCCCTGGTCAGGAGAGTCACTGCCAGCCATTAATAATCTCAAGCTGACGCCCGAGATCACCTCGGCCTTTAAACTGGTCAAGGAAACGGAGGCTCTGACCGGTACGGAAAGAGCTGAAAAACAATATAAATCATTGATTGCAATTGCCAATCACGAGCAACTCAACATATTGCAAAAACTGATTTACAACGACTGGTCCTTCCAAAGAACGCTCGACGCTCAAAAACTGGCAGAAGGTGCTCCACTGGTGCCTCTGCGTTCAGCGGCATTCTCTACTCAATGCGATCTTGACGATCCTGAACTAAGAGAACAAATGCACGATGGCGACCTGTATAACGCTCAACAGCGAATGGACTTCATCGTGAAAATCGCAGACAAATACCACAAGCTCATGTTGAAGAAAAAAAGCTACATGGAAGGTCAAATCGCTGCGATTGCCAGTTGGAAGAATAGAGAATGAGAAGACTCTGGTTACTGTGCTTTATCTTTCTCGTCGGTTGTGACGATTCCCCTAGTGAAGGTACGCTCAAAGTGAAAAGCGAAGTCAAGAATATAGGTGTTCAGCTGGGGTCACCTGTTGAAGACTTACTTAAACAAAGCCCTGTCAAGTTCAGCTCCGATTGCCTGGCTGCCGCCAACATGTGCTGGCATGAAATCAATCAGGGCAGAAATGACCAGGAGCTTTTGAACGTAACCATTACTCAGCCAAAGAGCAGCCTCGAACTGGACCAGGTCGCCTCCCTGGCCATCGTGGCCGACGATGACGTTTCCAAGGACATCGAAGAGGTTGAGATTACGCTTCGCGGCCTTCCAGACAACAGCACGCACGAAGACAACAGGACACTCGTCTACAGCCTCATCGACAAGCTGAAAGCCGCGGGATGGCATAAGTACTACTTCCCTTCCGACCCGCGAATCCCCGGTTCCGAACTGGATAAGTTCGACTGGAAGGAATCGGTATTCGGGCGCAGTCCTTTGAGCCATCCGCTCTTCGATCCAGACAGGGCAATGAGCCTCGAGCAATGGACAGGGTCAGGCATGTTCTATGACTGGTATCTGTACAGTGGCGACTACCTGGCTCACATCAAGGTCCTACGAAACTCGTCAGTGGCCTCGACGGAGACAGGAACTTATTTGATCAAGATCGAATTCACCTCTTTCAATACCTTCTGGCAAAACAGCTTCGAAGAGGAAGAGCGCCCTGGCTGGAAAAAACTGTTCCCTGAACATCTGAAGGCTCTTCTAGAGCTCAGGTCGCAAGCCGAGTCCAAGGCCAGAGCCGCGGGCGTGGAAGTTGACGAGAATTATCAACCTCCGGCCATGGAGCGGGCTGATTGAGATAACAGAGATAAATAGCACTAGAACCTGGTAGCCCCAAGTGGCGACTTGCCGTGATGTCAGATCGTTTGCTCCTGCTTAATCTTCGATTAATTCCCCCGCCCAAAACTGTACGGGACCGCGCAGCGCAGAATTCTCTGCGCCCTGCACGGCCCCCTCGAATGCTGCCTTGCATCGAGTGGACTGATCGGAAAAGTCTCACGAACATGCGTATTTTGCTGGTCGGGCCCCTGGCGTTTATCGGGGTCGTGGGTGTAGCGCAAGCGGACAACGCCCAGGTGCAACCCGTGCCTTATCACTACGGCATGCCGCTGAACGTGGCCAAGGTGCTGTCGATGAGCGAGCCGGCGACGCCGGAGTGCAAGGTGATTACCGCGGACATGACCTTTATCGACAAGGCGGGCAAGCTCGAAGCCATCAGTTATCGCAAGTTGTCGGATGCCTGTAGCTATCAGAACTGAGTCGCTTCCCTGCCCTGCGGCGCGGGTTCGTCCCGCGCCACTTTTTTCTGCTCGTCAGTGTCGATGGAGTCAAGGGTGCCGTTGGGAGCGAGTCAAGACGGCCGCCCAATGAGCCCTGGTTTCAGGGGGGGCTGGCCTTTCTTGGGGGAGGCAATTCTCAGAAGTAAAAGATACATCACACCCGAAGCGCAAAGCCCTTATGAAGCTGCGGTACTGCAAGGTGATATCTACTCCATGATCACACTGGCGGCAGCAGGCTTTGATCTTGAAAAAACTGAGCAAGCAAAAGCCAGGCGAGTAAATATGATGCATCAGTGTTCGCTGAGGGCAGAGGCTTGAACATGAAAAGAAGGCAATGTTTCATTACTGAGAATCAGTATAAAGACACCTTGACCTACTTTACGGAAGAAGAAAGTTACTGGCAGAGCCACGCCATGGAAGCTGACTCGCCTGAGCAGGAGAATGCACTCAAGGCACGGTGTATTCTGCGTTCAACTCTGGCCGCCATGATTATTCAGTACACCGCCGGCGAAGCCATCGACTCCCTCAGACCACAACTGGAGAAGGTGATCAGCAGTTATGAGCATTATCAATCGACGTTGGCAACCTATGAAAACATCGCAAACATTTCGCCTCTGAACATCGAAGACTATCCCTATCAATTCGAAGAGTTCGCCCAAATTGTCAGCTTGTGCATATTGCTGCACAGAAATGACTTGCTACCCCGCTTTGTCAGACTTTTTGATCAGGCTGGCTATGCCGGCGAAGATACTCTTTACGAAGATCTGCTTCGTCCCTGCCTTCCTGAGCGTCATGATGTCGATGAGTGGTATCACGCGGTCTATACCCCTCTGATTCGAGCAATTTACAGCGAAAATAAAAGCGAAGCTTCACAACTGTTGAAACAGTACTGCAATGAGTGGTACCCCGCGTTTGAACAGGCCCCGTGGCATGACAGTCATCTTGATGGAGAAGAAGGTAGCTACTTTGGCTATTGGGCATTTGAAGCTGCTGCCGTTGCTTTTCTATATGGGATCGATGATCGCGAAGTCGAGCATATGGTCTATCCAAGGGATTTGGTTGAATACGCTAGAAACTACAAGGAGCAACCTGGAGGGCTCGTAGGGCGTATCGGATCCAGCAAGCCCAGCAGTCCCCTGCCTTAAAGCTTTCGCGGCTGAATACTCAATGCACGACTCCAGCTCGTCGGCCGTTTCCCTTCCGGGCAGATACTTAGCCCCCTACTTAATCCCCGATTAATCCCCCCGTCCAAAACTGTACGGGACCGCGCAGCGCAGAATCCCCTGTGCCCTCCGCGGCACGCTCGAATGCTGTTTTGTATCGAACGGACTGATCGGAGAACCCTCATGAACCTACGTATTGTGCTGGTCGGCGCCCTGGTTTTCACGGGAGCCGTGGGTGTGGCCCAGGCGGATACCCCTCAGGTGCAACCTGTGCCCTATCACTACGGCATGCCGCTGAACGTGGCCAAGGTGCTGTCGATGACCGAGCCGGCGACCTCGGAATGCAAGGTGATTACCGCGGAGATGACCTTTATCGACAAGGCGGGCAAGCTCGAAGCCATCAGTTATCGCAAGTTGTCGGATGCCTGTAGCTATCAGAACTGAGTCGCTTCCCTGCCCTGCAGCGCGGGTTCGTCCCGCGCCGCTTTTTTCTGCTCGTCAGTGTCGATGGGGTCAAGGGTGCCGTTGGGAGCGGGTCAAGACGGCCGCTCAATGAACCCTGGTTTCAGGCGGGATGGGCTGGCTTCCCGGATGGCTCGCCAGTGCACGCAACGGGTCGCGGTTTGCATGAGCGGGCGTTATCCGGTCAAACTGCCCGGCCTTTCATCCTGACGGTTCCTCCCTTTATGGCCGGAGTCGTCGATCAACCCGCAAGGAGGCCTTATGCGCTTTTTTCCTGTTGCCACCGCCGTCGCTGCACTGTTGAGCAGTGTTTCCACCCTGAGCCACGCGGCCAAGCTCGAAGACGTGGCCCCCTACCCCAAGGCTGAAGACGGTTTTGTGCGCCAGGTGATTCATCTGCCCAAGCAGGCCAAGGAAGAGGACTTCAAGGTCGAGATCCTGGCCGGCAAGACCCTGACCGTCGACTGCAACCGCCAGCGCCTGGGCGGCACCCTGGAAGAGAAGAACCTGGAAGGCTGGGGTTACTCCTACTATCGCCTGGACCAGGTCAGCGGACCGATGAGCACCCTGATGGCGTGCCCGGGCGGCACTAGCAAGCAAGCCTTCGTGCCGGTGGTCGGCGACGGTTTTGTGCTGCGCTACAACAGCAAGCTGCCGATCGTGATTTATGCGCCCAAGGAGGTCGAAGTGCGTTATCGCCTGTGGTCGGCCTCGAACAAGGTCGAGAAGGCCCGCGCGGAATAATTCTGCCAACGCATTATTCCTGGCAGATCGCGAATTCAGTTTTTACGGGTGCTTCGTCGGAGTGCCGCCCAAACCGATCGCAGCCTCGCAGGCTCGGCAGCGGCTACAAGGGCAGCGCAGTTCCTGTAGCCGCTGCCGAAGGCTGCGATCGACGGCGCAGCCGGCGCAAAACCTGCCAACGCGGTTATCCAGAAAACCCGCTCACGCCGGTACGCCGGCCCCCAGGGCCGCCCTCTCAGCCACTTCGCCCAGGCGCTCGAAGTTGATATTGGCCCCGGAGTCGATGGCCACCAGGGTTTCGCCCTGCACGCCATTCCGGGCCACGTACTGCTTGATCCCGGCCACCGCCAGCGCTCCCGAGGGCTCGGTGATGGAGCGGGTGTCGTCGTAGATATCCTTCATCGCGCAGCAGAGTTCGTCGTTGCTGACGCTGATCACCTCGTCCACCAGTACCCGGCACAGCTCGAAGCAGTAGGCGCCGACTTGCGCCACGGCGACGCCGTCGGCGAAGGTGCCGACGCTGGGCAGCACCACCCGTTCCCCCGCCCGCAACGCCTGCTGCAGACAATTGGAGTGTTCGGACTCGACACCGACGATGCGCACCTCCGGCCGCAGGTATTTCACATAAGCCGCGATGCCGGCGATCAACCCACCGCCGCCCACCGGCACGAAGATCGCGTCCAGGCGCCCCGGATGCTGGCGCAGGATTTCCATGCCCACCGTACCCTGCCCGGCGATCACGTCCGGGTCGTCGAAGGGCGAAACGAAGGTCTGCCCGCTGCGTTCGGCCAGTTGCAGGGCGTGGGCCAGGGCAAAGGGAAAACTCTCGCCGTGCAGCACCGCCTGGGCGCCACGGCTGCTGACGCCCTGCACTTTCAGCTGCGGCGTGGTGCAGGGCATGACGATGGTCGCCTCGATCCCCAGTTCTCGCGCCGCCAGGGCCACGCCCTGGGCATGGTTGCCGGCGGACGCGGTGATCACCCCGCGACGCTTTTGCTCGTCGCTCAGTTGCGCCAGCCTGTTGTAGGCACCGCGGATCTTGAAGGAAAAGGTCGGTTGCAGGTCCTCGCGCTTGAGCAGCACCTGGTTGCCCAGCGTCGCCGACAGGCTCGGCGCCGGTTGCAGCGGCGTACGCACCGCCAGGTCGTAGACCGGCGCCGCGAGAATCTTCTTCACGTAGCGCTCAAGCAGTTCCAGTTGCGTAGCGGGCTCGGCGGGATGGTTCATGGACGTCTCCTGGCTGTGTCGAAACCCCGGAGACAGAAAGAAAAAACCCGCCTCTAGGGCGGGTTGGGTGCAGTCGTCAGCAAGCCCGCCAATTCGGAATGGCGGTAATAATGCTTGGCTGGGAACGGAATGCGAAAAGGGTCATGGCGGAGAAATTACCTGGCGCGCGGCCGGCAAGTCAATGGTTGCTTCCGGGAAAACCAGGGGGACGATCACTTGCCGCTAAATATACGAAGCATATATGATTCGTATATTTTTAGGAGCATAAACCCCATGGGCATCGTCAAGATTTCAGATCAGCTGCATGAACAGATCCGCGTCGCCAGCGCCGAAATGGATCGCTCCATCAACGCCCAGGCCGAGTTCTGGATCAAGATCGGCCTCTTGGCCGAGCTCAATCCGCACCTGGCCTACAACGACCTGATCAACAAACTGCTGCTGAACAAGAGCGACCTGATCCGGGGCCGCAGCGAATGACCCAGGCCCTGATCAAGACCCCGCCCCAACTGAACCTGATGCGCGAGTCCGGGCGCCTGCTGGCGGCGGTCTTCAGCTTTCTCGACGATCTGGTCGCCCCCGGTCTGTCGACCATGGCCCTGGACACCGCGGTCGAGCGCTATATTCGCCACGACCTGGGGGCCCGCCCGGCCAGCAAGGGCCAGTACGGCTACCCCTACTCGATCAACACCTCAATCAACGAAGTGGTGTGCCATGGCATGCCCCACGAACAAGCGATTCTCAAGGACGGCGACATCGTCAATATCGACATCACCCTGGAGAAGAACGGCTTTATCGCCGACGCCAGCAAGATGTACCTGGTGGGCAATGTCAGCCCCAAGGCCCAGCATCTGGTCAGCACCACCTTCGAGGCGATGTGGGAAGGCATCAAGGTGGTCCGCCCCGGCGCGCGCCTGGGCGATATCGGCCACGCCATCCAGAAACACGCCGAAACCCGGGGCTACAGCGTGGTACGCGAGTATTGCGGCCACGGCATCGGCCGACAGATGCACGAAGAGCCGCAGGTCCTGCATTTCGGCCGCCCCGGTACCGGCCTGGAGCTGCGCGAAGGCATGGTGTTCACCATCGAACCGATGCTCAACCAGGGCAGCCCCCGGGTGCGCGGCCTGAAGGACGGCTGGACCGTGGTCACCCGCGACAATCGCCTGTCGGCGCAGTGGGAACACACGGTGGCCGTGACCCGCGACGGTTACGAAGTCCTGACCCTGCAACCGGTCTGAAACCTCAGGCGCACTTGCCGCTGCCGGCCAGGCGCCTGAGCCCCAGCAGCATCCCCCCTGCCCCCAGCAGCATCGCCACGAGGAACAGCGGGTAGGCGATCCACCATGGCGTGCCGGCGGTCATCATGCTGAATTCGGACATGCCGCCGATGCTGGCGATCAGGTTCAGCGGCAGGAACACCACGTTGATCAGGGTCAGCTTGCGCAGCAGGCTGTTCATGTTGTTGTTCATCAGGTTGCCGCGGGCGTCGATCAGCCCGGAAAACACCGTGGAATAGATCTCCGCCTGCTTATAGCACTGGTTGTTCTCGATGATCAGGTCGTCGATCAGGCCGATGGCCTCGGCGCTGAAATGCTCCTTCTCGGCGTGATTGCGCAACCGGGTCAGCACCGCGCCGTTGCTGTGAATGGCGTTGATGTAATAGATCAGGCTTTCGCTGAGGTTGAACATCTGGATCAGGTGGCGGTTTTCCATGGAGTCGTTGAATTGCTGCTGCAACTCCCGGGCAACCATCTTGATCACCTTCAGGTGCCCCAGGTAGTGATGGAGGTTGTTGGCCAGCAGCTCCAGCAACACATCCTGCGGGCTGTGCAGCGCCTGGCGCGCCCCCAGGCCGCTGAGCTGACTGTCGTCATGGGCAATCACCAGCAGCCGCTGCGGGGAAAACAGCAGGCCGCAGGACGACACCGCGAACGACAGGCTGGCACCGCCGGAGTAATTCTCCGGGCGCTTCCAGATCAGGAACAGGTTGTCCGGATGAAACTCGATGCGCGACACCTCGTCCGGGTCCAGGGCCGAAGCCAGGGCGTGTTCGTCGAGCTTGAAGTCGCTGCGCAGCAGATCGCGCTCGGCCAGGTCCGGGTTGCTGAACAGCATCACCTCGGCGTCCAGGCGCTCCACCGGCAGCAAGCGGCCCTGGGTCAACTGATAGCTCTGGATCATCGGCCGTTCACCAGGCCTGGCCGCGGCGCTTGAGTTCCAGGCGGCGGACGAACTCCTCCAGCACCAGGGAATACAGATCGTCCCGCAGGTAGGCGTCTTCGATGCCGGCATCCAGGTTGGGGTTGTCGTTGACTTCGATCACCACCACCTGGTCGCCGGACTGTTTCAGGTCGACGCCATACAGGCCATCGCCGATCAGGTTGGCGGTCTTCACCGCCAGCTCCACCACCGCCCGTGGCGCCTCGTGGATCGGCAGGGTGCGGCATTCGCCGTTGATGTCCTGGCCCTTGGCCTTGTGGTTGTAGATCTGCCAATGCCCCTTGGACATGAAGTACTGGCAGGCGTAGATCGGCTTGCGGTTGAGCACGCCGATGCGCCAGTCGTACTCGGTGTAGAAAAACTCCTGGGCCAGCAGCAACACCGAATGCTCGAACAGCTCGGCGGTGGCCTCCAGCAGCGCCTGCTGGCTCTCGACCTTGATCACCCCGCGGGAGAAACAGCCGTCGGGAATCTTCAGCACCAGCGGGAACCCCAGGCGCTCGCCGACCCGTTCGAAGTCTTCCGGTCGCTCCTTGTAGAGAATCTCGGTGGCGGGCATGCCCAGCTGGTGGCTTTTCAGCAGGTCGGTGAGGTAGACCTTGTTGGTGCAGCGCAGGATCGAGGTGGGGTCGTCCATCACCACCAGGCCTTCGCTTTCGGCCTTCTTGGCAAAGCGGTAGGTGTGGTTGTCGAGGCTGGTGGTCTCACGGATCAGCAAGGCGTCGTACTCGGCGATGCGTGGGTAATCCTTTTTCTCGATCAGCTCGACGTCGATGCCCAGCCCCTTGCCGACCCGGACAAAATGTTCCAGGGCGCGGGCGTTGGACGGTGGCAACGCCTCCTGCGGGTCATGGAGGATTGCCAGGTCATAGCGGGCCAGTCGTTTCGATCGGGGCAGGCGCCAGATCTTGCGGCTGAAACTGTCCAGCGAGTGGGCGAATTGATCTTCCTGATCTTCGCGCAACTTATGCAGCGCACCGGACTTGACGCCTTCGATATGCCAGCCGTTAGTTCGTTTGAAGTCCACCAGTAATATCGGGCAAGGGAACACTTCAAATAATTGGCGCGCCAGTTCCTGCAAGGGTTCGATATGGGTATTGCCGAAATACAGGGTCAGGGTAAAACCTTCGGTATCGCGGTAAAAATGATTACTCAGGGCCTTTTCCAGGGTTTTATCCAGATCGTCCAGGGCCAGGCCGTAGAGCGATTTGCGGGTCAGTTCGCTGATGGTGCGCACCGACGGAATCACCTTGTGCCCCCGCGCCTCAGCCAGTAGCGAGCAGTAGTAGCCATGCCCCAGGTACTTGTAGCTGCGACACAGGTTGATCACCTGGACCCGCTTGCCGGAGCGGGTCTCACGGCTCTGCTCCAGGTATTCCTGGGCGCTGAGGATATCCTCGCTGGGGAAATAAGAGGCCCAATCTTCCTTGCGTTCGACAATAATCACCACCTGACTGGAGGTTTCCCCCAGTGCAGAAAAATAAGTGGCTGGAGTTATTGTCGCCGGCAAACTTTGCTCCGATACTTCACGCCAATGACCTTGTACCGCTGACATAGTGTTTGATCCGCTGAAAGAACAAGACCATTTCTATTAAGCACGAACTTTTTTAAAAGTCTCGTTTCGTTACGCAACTTTTACGGCGGTTATATGGACCTGGTCTTTCGCATTGCCACTGCTACGGACTTGCCTGCGTTAGTGCGGCTGGAACAGCAGTGTTTCACCACCGATCGCCTGACGGCGCGCAGCTTCCAGTGGATGGTCAGCCGCGCCCACGCGCAGTTGATCGTCGCCGAACAGGCGGGGCATCTGCTGGGTTACGCCCTGGTGCTGTTCCATCGCGGCACCTCCCTGGCGCGCCTGTACTCGATCGCCACCGCGGTCGAGGCCCGAGGGCTGGGCCTGGGCAAACGCCTGCTGGAACGGATCGAGGCCTGTGCCCGGGAGCACGACTGCGCCTATCTGCGGCTCGAGGTCCGGACCGACAACCCGACGGCCATCGCCCTGTACGAGCGCAGCGGGTACCGGCGCTTCGCCGTGCTGCACGACTACTACGAGGATCACGCCGATGCCCTGCGCCTGGAAAAGCGCATCCTGCAGCATCGCGAGACCCGCAATGTCCGCGTGCCCTATTACCAGCAGACCACTGACTTCACCTGCGGCCCGGCCTGCCTGTTGATGGCCATGGGCGCGCTGCAACCGGCGCGGGCCCTGGAGCGGCGCGAAGAGCTGCAGATCTGGCGCGAGGCAACCACCGTGTTCATGACCTCCGGCCATGGCGGCTGCAGCCCTCAAGGCCTGGCGCTAGCCGCGTGGCGCCGGGGCTTCGGGGTCAGGTTGCAAGTCAACACCCAGGGGCCGCTGTTTCTCGGCGGGGTGCGCGACGAGCATAAAAAAGACGTCATGCGCCTAGTGCACGAGGAGTTCTGCGCTGAGCTGGATCGCAGCGAGGTGCTGCAAGTACTGGGTGGTCCCTTGGATCTGCCGGCGCTGTTGCAGGGCGGCGGCCAGCCACTGGTGCTGATCAGCAGCTACCGCCTGACCCGCTCCAAAGCCCCGCACTGGGTGATGGTCACCGACTGCGACGAGGAATTCGTCTATCTGCACGACCCCGACGTCGACCACAGCCAGCACCGCCAGCCCATGGACTGCCAGCACCTGCCGGTGAGCCACGGCGAATTCGCCAAGATGTGCCGCTTCGGCAGCGGCAAGCTGCAGGCGGCAGTGGTGCTCTACCCCGCCCAAGATATGCCCCGGACCTTGTAGGAGCGAAGCTTGCTCGCGAGAAAGTCCTCAGCGATAACGCTTGTTGCAGGATGGATCGCCGCTTTGCGGCTATCGCGAGCAAGCTTCGCTCCTACAGAAACCAAGGCTATTGCAGGCCGACTTTGTACAACGTGCCTTTATCCTCGTCGGTCAGTACATACAGGTAGCCGTCCGGCCCCTGGCGCACATCGCGGATGCGTGCCTTGAGCTCGCCCAGCAGGCGCTCTTCGTGGCTCACCTTGTCGCCGTCGAATTGCAGGCGGATCAGCTCCCGGGACGCCAGCGCGCCGATAAACAGGTTGTGTTGCCAGGCCGGGAAACGATCGCTGTCGTAGAAGGCCATGCCGCTGATGCCCGGGGACTTTTCCCAGACATGCCGTGGCGCCACGGTGCCCGGGGCGGTCTTGCCCTTGGCTTCGGGGATCGGCGCGCCGGAATAGTCGATGCCATGGGTCGCCAGCGGCCAGCCGTAGTTCTTGCCACGCTCGATCAGGTTGACCTCGTCGCCGCCCTTGGGCCCGTGCTCGTTATCCCACAGGGTGCCACTCCAGGGATTGAGCGCCGCGCCCTGGGGGTTGCGGTGGCCGTAGGACCAGATCTCCGGGCGCACGCCCGGCTGGCCGACAAAGGGGTTGTCGTCCGGGACCCGGCCGTCCGGATACAGGCGCACGATCTTGCCCTGCAGCTTGTCCAGATCCTGGGCGGTCGCCCGGTCGTTGTTTTCCCCCAGGGTGATGAACAGGTAGCCGGCGGGGTCGAACACCAGCCGCGAACCGAAGTGGTTGCCGGTGGAAAGCTTGGGTTCCTGGCGAAAGATCACCTGGAAGTCCTTGAGACTGCCCAGGTCCTCGGACAGCCTACCGCGCCCCACCGTCGTTCCCGCGGTGCCACCCGCGCCGCCCCCTTCGGCATAGGCCAGATAGACCAGGCGGTCCTGCTGGAAGTCCGGCGACAGGGCCACATCCAGCAAGCCGCCCTGGCCCTTGGCCCAGACTTGCGGCACGCCAGCGAGCGGCTTCGACAGCTTGCCGTCGGCGCCCACCAGCCGCAGGTTGCCCGGGCGTTCGGTAACCAGGATGCCCTGACGGTCCGGCAGGAATGCCAGGCCCCAGGGATGGTCCAGGCCCTCGGCCAGCGGGGTCACGCTGAGGCTGCCCTGCTCGCTGTGGAAGGGTTGGCTGCCAGCGGCCGCGGCCGGTAACGCGCTGCCGAGGAAAAGACTGGCGCAGAGGGTCGCCAAGAGGGTTTTACGCAACATGCACAGTTCCTTCTGTCGATAAAAAGATTGCCGTCCGGGGTCGGTATCGGCTTCGGGTCGATCAGCGTCTATCGCTGCGGTTGGCTACGGGGTGGCGTCACGGGTGTGGGGTCGATGGCCCGCGGCGGCGGGCTGGTACGTGGGTAACCGTTGCCGATGCCGCCGTTCTCCAGGGTCGGAGGACGCGGCACGGGCACCGTGTTGGGACCGCGCAGGGCCGGTGCGTTGGGCTGGGTGCCCTGCATGCTGTTGGGGTTGGCGCGGCGTATCGGGCTGTTGTAAGGGTTGTTGCTACCGGGCAGGTTCTGCGCCAGCAGCACGCTGGCCAGCGCACGGGTGTCCGCGGGCGTCGCCTGGGGCGCGGCGAACAGCGAGGTGCTGACCCCGCTCATCAGGGCGAACACGGCAAGACCACGAAGCAGGTTGTTCATGACGACCCTCTTGGATGGCGGCGAGTTATCGTTGCGAGGCCTATCGTTTCGAGTTCACGCTACGCCCCACGTTCGGCCTTGTTAATTAAATAATCCATCAGACATGTAACACGAGTTATCGGCGTGCCCATGCGGACAGCACAATTGGCGCAGACGCTCGTCGAAGGCATGGAGGCGGCAGCGAATCGCTGCACTAAGGCGGTGGCGGCCGTTGGAGTGGGCAAGCCGGGAGGAAGCTCGCGGGCAGCGCCTACATCGATCCTGTAGGAGCGAGGCTTGCCCGCGATCAGCGATTCGCCGTCCGGCGAATCAGATGAAGATGAACAGCAGCAACAGCGCGGCGAAGATCGCCCACTTTTCCAGGTAATAAAGCGTGCGATTGCGCTTTTTCAGCTCTTTGCCGCGCAGGCGGATCTTGTACAGCTTGGCAAAGGCCCGGTTCAGGCCACCGGTGCGGTCGCCGTCATCGTTCGGCGAGCCGGCCGAAGCCATCACGGTGCGGCTGAACCAGCGGTTGAACGCAGCGGCCCAGCGGTACTTCATCGGCCGCTCCACATCGCAGAACAGGATGATGCGGTTCTGCTCGGTGGTGTTTTCCGCGTAGTGGATATAGGTCTCGTCGAACATCACCGCTTCGCCATCGCGCCAGTGATAGTTCTGGCCGTCGACATTGATGTAGCAACCGGCGCTGTTGGGCGTTTCCAGGCCCAGGTGGTAACGGTAGGAACCGGCATAGGGGTCGCGGTGACGCACCAGCTTGGAACCCGGCGGCAGCTCGGCGAACATCGCCGCCTTGATCGAGCCGATGCTCTGCACCAACTCGGTGGTGCGCGGGCACAGCTTCATCGCCGAAGGGTGGCTGTCGCCGTACCACTTCAGGTAGAAGCGCTTCCAGCCGGTCTTGAAGAACGAGTTGAAGCCGACGTCGTTGTACTGCTCCGATCGCTTGATCTCCCCCGCCTTGAGCAGGTTCTGGCCCTCGGCGCGGATTTCCTCCCAGTGGGCCTGCAGCGGACTCAGGTCGGGAAAGTCGGCCGGATCGAGATACGGGCGGTTGGGAATCTTGGAAAACAGATAAAGGAAGCAGTTGATCGGGGCCAGGAAGGTCGAATGATCACTCAGCTGGCGGCCCAGTTTATGGCGCACGCGACCGCGCAGGTGCACATACGCGATAGAAAGGATGTAAACAGCGGCAATGATGAGTTTCACGGAAATCGTCACATGTCAGAAGAGAACAGACTGCGCCCCATGAGGGCCCTCAGGCCGGGGGTCATGTGCAGCGTCCAAAAGCGGAAAGAGGTCCTGATGGCGCGTCCCTGAGCCCATGCCAATGATGGCATCTGGCAACTGGTTTGCATTTTAGCCACAGTTTGTAACCAAAGGTTAACCCCGATTTGTGAAAATATGTCCGCCGCCCCTGGCGCGACATAAGTCGCATTGCCCGATGCGAATCCCCGGTCATGGACTTTCCATGGCAGCCGGCGCCGCTCGCCGGGGTGAAAATCCATGGGCCGCTGTCATGTAACTGCCGGCGCACATATGCGCGGGTCACAGTGAAAAGCATCACTGAAGCTCGTTCGAAGAGCGGGCTTTGGGATACGGACCAGATGCTACCGATTTTGCCGAGAGCCGATCAATTGCTGACATTTATCAGCCACCTGCGGATGGAGTTCGGCTATATCGGAAAGCACTCGACACATCTCGCACTCATCCAGAAACGGATAGACGTCGAGATTCAAAGCGATCTGAACCTTGCGCAGGCTAGTGCCTTCAACAAGCCAACGCTCAATAGTGCGAGTCATCGCCGAACCGTTGTCGTCTGTCTGCCAGGCCAGCAGATCGAAGAGTTTGACCACCAGCAGGAACGGGACCGATTCAGGGATATCGGCAAACAGCCGATCAGCCAAATCCAACTCGCCAAACTCAGTCACGACTGCCTGGGCAGCCCTGAAAGCCTCTGGGTATTCCGGCCTACTGTTTTCTAATGCGATCAAGTCCAGAGCTCTAGCAACAGTCTGGTGCATAGCAATTCCATGGCTCCGGGGGAGGTGTTGATGCTACCAGCCTCTGACCCGGCAAGCAGAATAACCAGCGCCACGACAGTCTGTCGTTAACGGCCCGATCCTATCTATGAGAGCGCATCGACTAGCAATCAACGAGAAAGATCAGACCGTCCGCTTACTTTCTTTGACATCCCGAAGTGAAAGCCATTCCCGGTAGAAGGTACCGGCACGTCCGCAGAATAAACCGACGGTAAACCCTGATGCGGCGCCAGCCAGGATGAGCATTTCCACATTGGCCGAAGTCTCTGGATGCACCGCTGCTTGATAACCGATGAAGTATTTCACGGCAAAAAAGAGAAGCGAGATACCAAGGACTTTCCAGGTACCGGGAACGATCAGATGCTGGCTTTCCTCGTCCAAGGCAAGTCCGCGTCGAGGAAATAACGCTAGTGCGGCCAAGCCACCCAAAACGATTCCCGTCAGCCAACTGCCCACGGTCAGCTCAACGCTATCTGCGTAGCTGAGAGAAAAGAATGACCATATCACCAGAATAACCGGCGTGATGATTAAGGTTCGCTGGCTTTCTCGACTGGTTTTTCGAGCGCTTAAACCGTAGTAGCAGACCAAGAGAAATGCGCCGTAAACCCAGAGTGGCGTGCCTTCCAGTGCATCGAGCATTGTTCAGCGTCCTTGCCATAAGTTCGTGATCGGATGCTGGCACAGCCTCAAGAGTGTTGCCACTTATTTCAGGAAAGCGTCCGCCATGATGCCAACGGCATGCATTGAAGGATGATCACCATGTAACAGATAAGCGATTCCCCTACTCGGCGCGGTAAGTCTGAAAGCCGCGCCGCTCTTTAACAACCTGCGCCATACACAATTACCCAGCGATTCGCTGGAAGGTCAGCCCCGGCCACACCTGTGGGGCGAGAGAAAGTCAGGTGAACAAAATCGCGCTGCCACTACTGGCGACCGGCGATCCGATAGCTCCGAAAGGCTACCAACGCGCAGAACTGCAACGGCGGAGACGTAACCGGTAATTTCTCTAACTTGAGATGGTGGTAGCGGCATGGTCAAATGAGTGATGGCCTTTTGCCAAGGAGATGTCAGTTGAAGCAGTACCGCGGATTAATCATATTTTATTTGGCAGTGACTTCACTCTTTATCCTGGTCCAAGTCTGGCATTCCAAGTCTGCTCCTGAAGAGAAGAAGCAAGAGCAAGAACACCAGCTTGAAGGGTACGCATTCTTCATGAATCGTGAATCCCCAAGGATGCTCGATGAATCAACTCGCCTCGATTCGGTAACCTACAGAGATGGAATCATGCGTGTCTCATACACGCTCACGAAGACCTCGAAAAACGAAGTCGATTCGGATTCATTTACGAAGGACACAAAAGCTCTTGCCACCTCGATAGCCTGCGCCGAAAAAGGTCTAGGACCTTTCGTGAAGTCTGGGCTTTTGGTTATTTACACCGTCAACGACTCAAGCAACTCACTGATAGCCGACTTGCCGATAGGCAAGTCCGACTGCCTCTAAAAGCCAGCACCTGAAGCCTGCCTCTCGCGCGGGCTTTTTTGTGCACCGTACCCGTTACGGGATCCGGGCTACTCGTCAAACCCTTCTCGAACACACTGAGCCAAGCAGAATCAATCTGAGGCGGGCATCGTCTTCATAGCATCCACGACTGATAGATTCGCCAGCAAGCCTAAGCGCGCCAAATCTGGCTCAGTAGGCTTGCCCTCCAATGTAGACATAGCCACTACCCAAAACTTAAGTGCGGAGGTGAAGCTCCGATAATAATCTGGAGGCGCTTCTTTCTTGACGCGGAAATTTTTTCCCATGTAGCTGTTTACGACAGTCAACGAATCAGATGCGCATTGTGAGGCGTCATCAGGGAATGATGTCCTCTTAGGCAAACATTCATCGAGACTAGCCTCCATGAGTTTGAGGACGTTCATCTCCTGATTGTTATCCTCAGTTATCAGCAGCCCGAGTTTCTTTTGATAACTGGCATCAAAGACTTGGTTCTTCCCAACTAATTCATCGGGGATGACAGGCAATTGTGATTTCGGCGCCTGGCAACCAGATATCGTCAACACCACTGTGACTGCAACAAGCATTCGTTTCATCAAAAAACCTTATCCATAAGCCTTAAGCGTTTGCTCTATCGTAGCAAGCGACCAATTGCACTCCCAGTTTATCTGTCGCATCCGGTCACGGAGGGCGGCGCCTGCATTGGAGAACACCATGGAATACCTCGCCAGAATCAACCCGAAGTACTTCGCTGCAGTGTACCCGTGTGCGGCGAAGAACGACGTCCGTTACTACCTGAGCGCGGTGCACATTGAACGTCACCCAGATGGTGGCGTGATCGTCGCGGCAACCACCCGGTTTACCGCTATCAGTACCATGATGCTGCGCAGGATCGTTGGAGGGATCAATTGGTCGTCGCCCGACGTGAAGCGCAATGCCATCGTGAGGCTCAGCACCATCCTGGATGATGCGGTGCGAGAGGAGCTCATCGGGAAAAATCCGGCTGAGCTTTTGGACGCGCTGAAGCGCAAGAAGGGAGAGCCTGATCCATTTACCCTGGATGAGGCCAACATGATAATCGCCGAGTTTTACAGCACGGCTCACTGGCCGAGCGCGATTTATGCGGCCTTTTTGGAGTTCTCTTTTTTCACCGGCATGCGGCCCCAGGAAATAATTGCCCTGCGCTGGGACGAGATCGACAGCTCTAAGCGCCAGTCGCGCAATTGCCCACGGCGTCATAAAGGAGCGCACCAAGACCAAGAAAAACCGGCATGTGCTGCTCAACGACCGCGCGTTACATGCCCTGGAGTTCGCGGAGCAGTACGCAGAACGTCAGAAGGCTGGAAGCGGATCGATCAAGGATTTCCCCTATGTTTTCCCCCCATCCAAAATGAGTCAGCACATGCAGACATCCGATCGGCACAAACAGTGGGGTCCCGCGCTGGAAAGGCTGAAGGTTCGTTATCGGCCTCCGTATAACTGCCGTCATACTTATGCGACAATATGCTTAATGTCCGGTTTGAATCCCGCCTTTATCGCCCAACAGCTTGGACACAGCGTCCAGATGCTGCTCTCGACCTATGCTCGCTGGCTTAACTCCAGCGGTGACCGGGGAGAGATGGAAAAGCTCAAAAATGCCCCAGGAATGGCCCAAGCGCCATTTGTGCGGCTCGCAACCCATTGATAGGTAATGTAATTGATCTCCACAGCTAACATCACGATGCAGTTCGGCGCCAAGCCGCTATTCGAGAACGTTTCGGTCAAGTTCAACAACGGTAACCGCTACGGCCTGATCGGCGCTGGCCCTGGTGGACCTGGCCGGCTTCGACCAGCGGCGCATCTGGCAGCTTTCCGGCGGCCAACGCCAGCGTGTAGGCCTGGCCCGCGCCCTGG